>PWLE01000034.1 GCA_003559495.1 Mollicutes bacterium | reverse complement strand
TCGAATCAACAACATCACCATTATCCTTTTCTTCTTCACCATTACAACTACATCCAACCATTAAAAGTAAAAAACCAAAACCAAACAATAATTTTTTCATATTTTCTCTCCTTATCTTATTATTATCTTTAATATACCACAATACTACAAAAAAAAAAAGAAAAAAACATTTTTTTCTTTTTATTTACACTATTGTTTTTTTATTGCATCATATAATCTTTTAATTTTTTTGATCTTGAAGGATGTTTTAATTTACGAATCGCCTTTGCTTCAATTTGACGAATTCGCTCTCGTGTAACACCAAACATTTGGCCAACTTCTTCAAGGGTTCTTGATTTGCCATCTTCTAAACCAAAACGCAAGCGCACTACTTTTTCTTCCCGATCAGTTAATGTTAATAAAACTCCTGTTATTTCTTCTTTTAACATTTCATTAGTTGTATAATCTTCCGGACTCATGTTTTGTTCATCAGGAATAAAATCACCTAAACTTGAATCTTCTTCTTCCCCAATCGGTGTTTCTAAGCTTACGGGATCTTGGGCGATTTTATAAATTTCTCTAATTTTTTCTGCTGGTATTTTCATGCGTTCTGTTAATTCTTCTTCGCTTGGCTCTCGATTCAATTCTAATGTCATTTGTCTTTGCACCCGCGCTAACTTATTAATTGTTTCGACCATATGAACTGGAACACGAATTGTTCGAGCTTGATCAGCAATTGCTCTGGTAATCGCTTGTCTTATCCACCAAGTAGCATAGGTAGAAAATTTATATCCTTTGGTAATATCAAATTTTTCCACGGCTTTCATTAAACCAATATTTCCTTCTTGAATAAGATCTAAAAACAACATGCCACGCCCTAAATAACGCTTAGCAATACTTACTACTAAACGCAAATTTGCTTCGGCCAGGATTCTTTTGGCATCTTCATCACCAGCGACAATTCGATTTGCTAAATCTCTTTCTTCTTCGATAGTTACTAGTTTTATTTTACCAATTTCTTTTAAATACATTCGCACTGAATCATTTATATTTAAATCTTTTGCTAATTTTTCTTCTGTTAATAAATCTTTAGTACTAATTTCTTCATCTTCTTCAGGAGCTTCAATTTTAATCTTATTTTCAGTAAAAAGATTATATAATTCATCTAATAAATCAGCATTAATATCAAGCCCTTTTAACTCTTCTGCTAATTCTTCATAAGTTAAAAAGCCCTTCTCCTTGCCCATTTTTATTAAGTCTTTTTTTCTTTGTTCAAATGTTTTTATTACTTCCATTATTCATCCCCCATTTGTATTTTTCTTATTTTTTCAGCAATCATGATTTTTTTATTAATGTCGCTTTCATTTTTCATTTCTTGCTTTAATTGGTTTAATTCATATTTAACATTAAATTCATTAATAACTTGAATATAATCTTCAATTTGTGCGATGGTATATTCTTCATTTAAATTTTCTTGTAAAACATTTTTTAATTTTTTTACTAATTTTTCATTGTGAGAAATTAAAGTAAAAATATCAGCAACATTAATATTTTGATATTTATCATAAAACTCACTAATTTCAATTGCTAATAATCTATATTCATAAGTAGGCATAAAGGTTATATGCCGTCGATATAGTTTAATAACTTCCGGACTTTTTAGCATATAATAAATTAAATGTTTTTCTGCTAAAATATATTTGTTTTCAGTTGGTTTTTCTTTAACAATACTTTTTTTAGGAATATTATTAGCTTTTATTTGATTACGAAGGAAATTTATCTCAATTTCCGTTTCATTACTTAAATTTTTTAATGCTAATTCTCTTAATACTTTATCTTCTAAACGATTAATTTCAAATAAAATTTTATTAACATATTCCGCTAATTGGGTATCATCTTTTAAGTTTTTATTTTTTTTATAATAAAGGCGATAGAAATCAATAATATTAAGCGGGTTTTCTAGCAGTTCATTAAATGCCGATAAACCTTTTTTATTAATATAATCCTCGGGGTCTAAACCATCACTTAATCGCACTATTTTAGGAATAATGCCCACTTTGCGCATTTCCTCAATAGTTGCTAATGTCGCCCGCTCGCCAGCATCATCGCCATCATACAAAATAATAACTTGATTTGTTAATTTCTTTATTAAACGCGCTTGTTGGATAGTAAAAGCGGTTCCCATGGTTGCAACAGCATTTTCTATGCCTTGTAAGTATAAACTTATAACATCCATAAAACCTTCTAGTAAAATTAATGTTTTATTTTTACGCATTAGTTCGCGAACACGGTGAAAATTATACAAAATTTCACTTTTTTTAAAAATAATAGTTTCTTTTGTGTTTATATATTTACTATCTTCTTTTTCTTCTATAATACGGCCACTATAGGCGATTAAACGCCCATTTAAATCATGAATTGGAAACATAATTCGATCTAGAAAAACATCATAACCATTTTCAGTGATTAAACCACTAGCAATTAAATCTTTTTTATTAAAATCACGAGCTTTTAAATATTTTGCTAATTGTTGATTTCCTAAAGCCAGGCCAATTTCAAAATGATTAAGACATTTTTCATCTAATTGTCTTGCTTGTAAATATTTTTTTGCTTTGGCGCCTTCTTTGGCTACTAAATTATTACGATATAATTTTTGCGAAGCTTCATAAATATCATATAAAACTTGTTCTTGAGGGTTTTTTTGTTTTTGAGAAATTCGAATATCAATACCAGCAACTTCACTTATTTTTTTGACGCTTTCTAAAAAAGATAAATGTTCATATTCCATTAAAAAAGTATAAACATTTCCACTACTACCACAGGAAAAACATTTAAAAATTTGTTTTTCGGGAGAAACGCTTAAACTTGGTTCGTTGTCATCATGAAAAGGACAGATGCCAAAAAAATTTTTCCCGCGTTTATTTAAACTAATATAACGGGAAATTATATCAACAATATCAACATTTTCTCTTATTTCTTTTAATTTACTTTGATCAATATTCGTCAATTTACACCCCACCTACAATTAATATACAATATAAACTTTTAATTTCCTTTTTTTGTTGTTAATATTTTTAAGTTTTCTTTTAAAATAATCTTTATACTCCCCTCTTCACCAGTTATATAGTAATTTACATCATGTTGATCAAACAATTCTAAAACTTCCAAATGAGGATGATTGAAACGATTGTTTTCACCCGCCATTATAATTGCTTTTTGTGGATTTGTTTTTTTAATAAAAGCTTCGCTACTACTATACCTCGAGCCATGATGGCCAACTTTTAAAACACTAATCTCGTTTAATTGATAATTATCTAATAAATATTCTTCACTTTTAAACCCAGCGTCTCCCATTAACAACAAACGATGATTATTTATTATTGTATATAAAATTAAACTGTCTTCGTTTTCACAATTTTCCTCTTTGTTATTTAAAAAATGAAAAGATTCTTGATTAATGAGGAAATCCTTTTTTGATATTTGTTGATAAGCAATAGAGTTTTTTTCTAAATAAGAAATAATTCTTTTTTCTTGTAAATTATTATCACCTTTATTTAAAACTACTTTTTTAACGGGGAAATTTTCTAATAAAGTAATCGCCTCGCCAAGATGATCATAATGACCATGTGTTAAAACTAACAAATCCAATTTGGTAATGCCTCTTGCTTTTAAATACGGAATTATTCGTGATTGAACAATAAATTGTCGGAAATCAGGAAAATAAACTCCCCCAGTATCTACTAAAATAGTTGTTTTTTGACGTGGCGTTTCAATTAAAATGGCATCCCCTTGACCTACATCAATAAAAGTAATAACGCCATAAGGATTTAAAAAGGCCATGTTTTTATGACATAACATTAATAATATTAAAATGATAAAATTTCGCAGGCGAAAAAAACTAAATAAGAAGTATAAAGTAAGATAATATAATAAAGCTAGGAAGATATTTATTTTTGGCATCGTAATCATAAAAGCATACTGAGAGAAAAAAACTGATAATTTTTCAGCAATTGTTATAATTTGAAAAAATATATAATCAAAGCTAGGTATTAAAAATGTTAATAATGCGAAAGGATATATAATTGCTGAGAAAATGGGCACAAAAATTAAATTAAGAAATGGTGTGAAAAGATTAAATTCGAAAAAATTATTAAAAATAATCGGTAGTGATGTCAAAAAAGCAATTAAAGATACCATGAAAGATTTTGTTACATAATTTCTTTGCTTTTTAATTAATTCTTGAAACCGAATTAAAAAAAAACTAATTATAAAGCTAAATTGAAAGCCAATATCATAAATAAAAAACGGATTATAAAGCAATAACATAAAAACTAAAAACAATAATATTTTTTCCGCCTTAATTGCTAATGAAAAAAACTTATTAATCAATAGTAAAAAATAAAACAAAACTGCTCGTGTTAACGAAATAGCAAAACCGGTAAGTAATAAATAAAAAAAAAGAAAACTTATAATTATTAAATCATTAATTTTTAATTTTTTTAATAATAAAATTAAAAAAGCAATATGGGTTCCAGAAATTGCCAGCAAATGAATCACACCATTTTGTTGATAACTATTCATTATCTCATCCGCTATTTCTCTTTCATTTAAAATAAAATTAGCGACATAATCACCACTATATACTAAATTATCAATGCGATTAATAACAAAATTTTTTATGCGCCAATACCAAATTTGATTTTTGCTAATTAAAGTTATTTCTTGAGCATTAAAAAGCCAATAAATTTTTTGTGATTTTAAATATTGACGATAGTTAAAAAGAAAAAAAACACGCTCTTTTGGAGGACGATAAATATCACCGGTAATAAAAACGATATCACCTAATTGATATCGCTTTTGAAATTGCGTTTTTTCTAATTCATTTTCAAAACTATAATAAGCAATAATTTTCTCTTTACCTTTAATAGTTAATTCTAAACGATTATCACGCCATTTTAAATTATGAACCCTTCCTTGAATTGCATTTGTTTTTTTATGATAGGATGTTTTTGTTTCTAAAAAAAACAAACTTAAAACAATATAAACAACCCCTATTAAAAATAAACTATACTTTAACCAAGTCTTTAATTTGTTCAAAAGTTGCCTCACCAATGCCAGTAACATTCATAACATCACTTATTTGTGAAAAACCGTGTTCAAGACGATAATTTATTATATCCTGTGCGCGCGCTGGACCAATTCCTGGTAAGGTTGTTAATTGATCTAAACTGGCAGTTGATAAACAAATTAAGTTATTAGTTTCTGCCTCACCTGCATCTTTTGTAATTTCTTCATATTCTTCAATATCTTCTTTTTCATCATCAATATTAGGAATAATAATAACCATCTCATCACGAAGTTTTTGACTTAAATTTATTCTTAAAGTATCGGCTTCTTTAGCAAGCCCCCCAGCCATGTTTATCACATCAATAATACGACTATTACTAGTCATTTGATAAACACCCTGCATGACAACCGCCCCTTTTAAATCAACGTATACTTTTGCTAATTCTTCTTTTTCATCTTCTGGTGCAGCGGGAATTTCTGGAAATGTTAGTTTAGGATACTTGATTTCTTCTTCTTCATTATTTTTGGCGAATAAAGTTGTTACTAAAAGCAAAAAACTAATAGTTACTAATATAATTATTTTATAATGTCTTTTGGCATAAAAAAATATATCTTCATAAGTCATAAAATTTCCTCCTTAAGAAAATATATTATTTTTTTAAATTATTTCCTTTAAATTTTTTTTAATTTTACCTTAGCCATACGATTTTCAATACTAATACGAAAAACAATTGTTAAAGCGAAGATGAAAGCAATTGTAAAGGACCCACCATAGCTTAAAAAAGGTAATGTTACACCTGTTAATGGAATTAAACCAAATAATCCCGCTAAATTGATAAAAATTTGTAAAAACATATAGAACATTATGCCATAGGCAATATACTTTAATTTTGGCGATTTGGAAGCATTAGCTATAATTAACATCCGGACCATAATTAAGGTGTATAAAAACAAAATAAAGCCTGATACAATTACACCATATTCTTCAGTAATTATTGCAAAAACCATATCAGTATGAGGTTCATCAATATATGAATATTTTTGCCTGCTATTACCTATCCCAACGCCAAACAAACCACCTTCATTAATGGCGATATAAGCATTACAAATTTGATAACCGGTATCTTCATATTTTGTACACGGCTGTAAAAAATCAAGTCGCCGTATTTGATGGGCTTCAAACACCTGTCCTGTTGTAATGAATAATAATCCCATACTAGCAAAAGCTAACAAAACCATAAAAAATAAATAATTTAGTTTTTTTTGAAAAGCTATATTACTAACTAAAAATATAAATAAGAAAATAGAAAGAACAATAAAAGCGTTACCGAAATCTTTTTGCAAAAAAATCAGGGCTGGGATGGCTAAACCAATTACAAATAATATATTTAATAGTTTTTTGCCATCGACTGGCTTTCTTTTTACGATTCGTTGATATTTATCTAATAAAATAGCCGTTATAATAACCATTAATGGTTTAGCAAATTCACCTGGTTGGAACTTAAAACCAAAAATTTCTACCCACCGTCCTGATCCGCGATGAACAAGTGGTTCAAACACTGAATATGAAAGGATTATTATTAATGCTACTAAAGCAATTATGATATATGTATTGTATTTTCGAATTGGATAATTAATAAGAATTAATGCAATGCCACCCCCAGCACATAAAAAAGCTAATTGTCGGAAGAAATAATGATAAATTCCCGCATCCCAAGTGGCAGCTTCTCTACTTGATGAAGTAACAATGTTCAACAAGCCAAAAATAAACATTATTAAACATATTATTAATAACGGCTTATCAATTAATCGGAAACTTTCTCGATATTTTTTCAACATTTTTCCCACCTTATTACTTTAATAATACCACATTATATTTTTTTTTTAAATGATTGTATGGTAAAATTAATGAAGGTGATGTAAATGTTTAAACCTTTACAAGTTTTAGATGAAAAAAATAAAATTTTAAGAAATAAAGCAGAAGATGTTGTATTTCCGCTTTCTAATGAGGATTTAAAATTAATAAAGTTAATGAAAAAACATTTATTATATAGTCAACTAGAAGATAAGTGTGAACAATATAATCTGAGGCCTGGGATGGGACTTGCCTTTCCCCAATTAGGAATTTTAAAAAAAATTATTGTTATTGTTTATGAAAAAAACGAAGGAAATTTTGAGGAATATGTAATTATTAATCCTCATATTATTAGTCATTCTGTTGAACAAATAGCAGCTTTTGAAGGCGAAGGTTGTTTGAGTGTTAGTCGCGAAGTTGAGGGTCATGTGTTACGTTATGCGCGCATTTCTGTGGCCGGTTTTAATGAACAAGGTAAACCATTAGAAATAAGAGCGCGTGATGAATTAGCGATTGCTATGCAACACGAAATTGATCATCTTAACGGCATTCTATTTTTTGATAAAATTGATCCAAATAAACCTTATTTTACTGAAGATGAAATAAGATTAATATAAACCTATTAATATCATTTTTATAAATTTTAATTATTTTATATATTAAAAGCCTCTGAACAATTATTCAGAGGCTTTTGCTTTTGCTCGATTATAATTTTATTTATTAATTCTGGATACAGCGAATTGAGTACCCCTGAGCCATGAGATGATGGCTGCGACCAATTTTATCATCAGAGTCTTGTTCCTCAGAATCTAAAAGTGAATACATCCACGCTTCTTCTGAAGCTGCTTCCTGTGTTGAAGTAGTAAAACCAGTTCCTTCACCTACAAGAATGTCCACCACGCCAAAGGAATCTTTAACACCGGCTGGCACTGCTGAAAACCCTTCGCTATCATTACCTGACAACCAATTAGTAACATCTCTCAAGCGAAAACCAATATCACTACCAAGCCATCCGGTACCATCCCATTCAGAATCACCAATACCGTAAACAGAGTCGGTATTTCCAGCCAATTGTTTAAAATCAGCATCAGTTGGAATATACCAACCTTCTGGACATAAACCCTGTGCTCCTTCTGTTGTTACGTCATTCATTGCTGCTCCCCATTGATATAATACTTCTGTTCCCCAATCAGTAGAATGCGTATCACATGCATCAAAGGGCGCTGTGTCATTCCATGTTGCTCCTAAACATGCCGTAGTTGTATAACTTAAATTTTCGGCCATCCAACATTGATCCCAAATATAAGTTACAGCATATTTTTTATTACCATCTCTTTTATCGACAATATGTGTAAAATCATCTGTTTCTATTGTACACGGTGATGCATTAATCGGAAGTGTTGGACTACTTGGATCATAAACATAATCTATGTCATCATTTGAATCAACCACTACACCGCCGCCAGTAGGTAATTCACATACTCCTTCATATTCAACTGCTGGGTTAATATCTGTATTTTCACGATCTTTTGTAACACACCAATTGCCATCATGAATTGCCATTTCAATTTCGCCATTAGCATAAACTATAATTGTTCCTGACGTTGGAGCGCGACCACTAAATTCTAACTCCGGACCACTTATTTGTTCTTCACCATGAAAAACATATTCACGGCCTCCTGGCGCACCATCAAGACGATCTTTCATGTACTGACCCTCAACTGTCTTTACAAGACCTCGTCCACTTGATTCGAATGCTCCCTTTCTAGCATCACTCATAATGTTTAATACAATTGGCATTGCAATTAATAATATAATTGCTAGGATTACAATAACTGCCAATAATTCAATTAAAGTAAAACCTCTTTTTTTGATATGAAATAATTTTTTCATATACATTTTCCCTCCTATCTTTTCTATGTTTTAATTATACAACTTTATTTTTAAAAAAGCAAGTTTTTTTATACAACTTTAACTAGCTTGACAAAAATAAATAAATAAAAACCACAAAAGCAACTAATAATCGATACCACATAAATATTTTGAAATCATTTTTCTTTAAATATTTAAGTAAAAAACCAATTACTAAATAACCAACCACAAAAGCACTTAAAATACCAAAAATAAAAACGGAACTATTATTTTGAACAATATCAACTGTTTCCCAATTAAAACTTTTATAAACTATGGCGCCAAAGGTAATAGGAACAAGCATTAAAAATGAAAAACGGGCGCTCTCCCCTCTTTCTAAATGCATTAATCTTCCTGCCGTAATAGTTGTTCCAGAACGGGAAAAACCAGGAATTAAGGCAAAAATTTGAAAAATACCAATAATAAAAGCATTTTTTAAAGTTAAGCCGGTCATTTTTTCACTGGTCGGAAAGTAATAATCTACCAAATAAATAATAATTCCCATAAAAGCTAAGGCGCTGGCAATAATATATAAGTTACCACGAATAATATTTTCAATAATTTCTTCCCCAAGCATACCAGCTATTGCAGCAGGAATAGTTGCAATAGCAATTAACCATAAAACACGTCCATCTTTATCCTTAAGGCCGTATTTCAATCCTTTTTTGATCATTGTTATTAAATCTTGCCAAAAATAAATAATAACCGCTATTAAAGTCCCTAAATGAGCCGCTAAATCAAAAGTTAATGCCATATCATGAGTTATATGGGTGCCTATTTTAAAAACTTCACGAGCGATGATTAAATGAGCCGATGAAGAAATGGGGAGAAATTCAGAAATTCCCTGGATAATTCCTAATAAAATTACTTCTAAAATTTCAATCATGGAGACCCCCTAATAAATATGTTATAAAAAAACCAGCATCAATTAATAATAACGCAACAACGGCTTGATAAAAAATTACTTCTAGTGGTAAAAAAGGAATAAATAATATTATTACTGATGCCACAACAATTCCCAAAATAGCAAAATATGTTATATCACAATGTTTATTAATAAAATACTTGATCATTTTGGCAATTGTAAATAAGCCAATAATGATTCCTAAAGCGAGAAGGCTTAAAACGAATAAACTATTAAAAAATAAATCTGGATTCGTTAAATTATTAATCGTTTCTAAAATATAATTATAATAACCTAAAACAATAAAAATGAAAGCACCACTAATTCCGGGCACAATCATGGCTGCGGCGCCTAAAAATCCTACTAAAATAATCATTAAATAATCTAAGAAAGCAACATTTTCAACTGTTTGACCATTTTCAATGTTTGCAAAACCTAATAATAAAACTAAACCGCCGGCAATAATAAAAGCTAATATATTAGAAAAGGATAATTTTTTACTTGTTTTTGAATAAATATAAGGAATTCCTCCTAATATTAAACCAATAAAAAAACAAACCGTCCATAATTCATATTTTTCAAATGAAATGACAATTCCTTTCGCAAAAACAACAATCCCGATTAAGGCACCAATTACTAACAAAAGTAAAAAAGGAATATATTGGCGGAAATTTTGTCTTAAATTTGTTAAAGCTTCAATTAAACGTTCATAAATGCCTAAACTAATAGCAACCGTAGCACCACTTAATCCTGGAATAATATTAGCAATGCCAATTAAAAATCCTGCAAAGAGAACAAAAATGCTTTTCATAGTACCCTTCCTTTATTTAAGAATCTTACAAATATGATTCATATAATTTTTTAATTTCTTTGTTTCCAACAACAAAAGTAATATTAATATCTTTATCTGTTAAAAACTTTTTCATTTCTTTAATAACCATTTCAGCAACATCTTGATGCATATAGCCCTGCACCCCAACTCCTAAACTTGTCATAATAACGTTCTTATAGTTATTTTTTTCAATTTCAGAAAACAAATTTAAATATCCTTGCCGCAATTTTTCTATCGGGTCTTCAACAAAATGATATTTTGGCGGGTGAAAATGAATAATATCCATTTCTAAATTAAACCCGTGTGTTATTCGCACTTCATTTGGTTTCATATCTTCTTGATAATATTCTTGACAAAAAGTAGTTAATAAACTTTCGCCTGCTGCTTCATAAATTTTATTACAAAGGCCACTTCCTTTAGTCATATATTGGTTTTGCGGATTGACAATAGCATCTTTGTTTTTCAAAAGTTTCATTACTTCACCAACTTCGATGTTTAAGTTTTTCATGAGACCCCTCCTTTTTCTTTAAAATAATTATATCATATCTTTTGATGCTTATCTACTATCAAAGAAGGAAAAAAAGATATTTTAACACTTTATTTGCTTTTGCTTGACAATATAAAAAACCTAAAATATTAGGTTTTATTTTCTTGGTAGCGATGGAGGGAATTGAACCCCCGACCTCCCGGATATGAGCCGGACGCTCTAACCATCTGAGCTACATCGCCAAAACAACAAAATAATTATAACAAAAATAATTGCTTTTAACAATATTTTTGCAAAAAAAAAGTATGTTTGACATACTTTTTATAAATAATTTTCGGCTTTTTCTTCAAAATGAGCCATCGGATGATCACATACGGGACAAATCTCTACTGCTTTAGTGCCATTGTAAATATGACCACAATTGCGACATTTCCAAACTGTTTCGCTTGTTTTTTCAAACACTTTGTGATCTTCAACATTTTCTAATAAAATGCGATATCGTTTTTCATGTTCTTTTTCTACTTTGGCTACTCCTTCAAATTTTTCGGCAATTTCATCAAATCCTTCTTCACGTGCTACTTTAGCAAAGTCGCGATACATTTCACTCCACTCATAATTCTCACCATTGGCAGCATCACCTAAATTAGTAATCGTATCTGGAATACTACCATCATGCAAATATTTAAACCATAATTTAGCATGTTCTTTTTCATTATCAGAAGTTTCATCAAAAATTGCTGATATTTGCTCATACCCTTCTTTTTTAGCGGCTTTGGCATAATAATTATACTTTACCCGGGCCTGAGATTCACCGGCAAATGCTTCCCATAAGTTTTTTTCTGTTTTCGTACCTTTTAAATTCATTAAAATAACCTCCTTTTTTTATTCATCTGTTCCTCTATCAACTACGACTGTTGCAGTAGTTTCATCTGCTCCCAAAATCAAAGCATAAACATCATAATTTGCTTCAATCTTTAAATTAACATCAATTGTCCAATTTTCATCACTATCAGCAGTAGCAACTCCACTAAAATGTTCAATTGGCGGACCATCAGGTCTTGATTCTTCAACAGTTATCATAACCTCTGTGCCCTCTAATGCTTGCCCTGAAACAGTACCTACTTCTGTTTCGCGATCAACACTTGTAAATTCTATATATTGAACAGTAAGATTTCTTTCGTTTATACCATCAGTAACAGACACCTCATCATCAACAGAAAATTCATAATTAAAATCAAACCATCCCATACTATCAGTTGTTACAGTACCTACTTCATCATTATTAATTTCTATTGTTATTTCTGTTTCAGACGGCCATTCGTACCCTACCAACGAATCATCTTGAATAAATACTACAAACCCTGGATTTTGATGCTGCCAATATGTAATAGTACCATTTCCTTCTTCATCAGTAAGCAACACATGTCCCATAGTATCTTCAGTAATATTATAAGTTCCGGTAAAATCAATTTCCCAAGCACCTGCTTCAGATGATTGCATTTCTAGATATGGATGCCCTTCAGCATGAATTTCTCCTCTAATTGTTTGATTTTCAGGAGCTATTCCACTAATAGTATTATTTTCAGGATTTATCTCTAACACATTGAGCAACTGAATAACAACTTCTATAGTTATTTCAGAAGCGGAAACCGTTACCGTATCACCAACTTCTAAGCCTCCTTCATAACCTAAGTCTGAAGGCACATGAATACTAATATAATCCTCCGCACTCGTTGTTTGCGTTCCTGTAAACAATGGATCTATTTCACCGTCACGTTCAATAGTAATTTCTACTTCTGTGTGATTTGGCCAATCAACTAAATTTATATAACCTCCATGACCTCTAAAAACAAGTACCTGCGGCGTCGGTTCATAATGATCGCCATTATCATGATCAGGTGCAACCATAACAACTACTCGCAGATCTCCAATACCTGTATGAGCATCTTCTTTAATAAGGATTTCACCTAATTTGTCTTGCCAGTGTCCTGATTGCCAATCTTCTTCACTTATATTTAATGTTCCAGAAACGGTTACAAAATAACGATCGTTATAATGCGCATTATTATCAACATCGTGAATATATAAATCCGCAAATGTAATATCGCCATCATCAAAAACACCACCAAGTTCAAAGTTTTCTGTTGTTAATTCATCATTAAATTCGCCATCTTCTATTTTTAAATCAAATTCCACATGAATATCAACGCCATGATGAGCATCATAAATTGGCACATTAATGCGGTTAGGAGCAGCCGTTGCTTGTGCTTCTATGTTCCAATGCTTATAAACTGCCGACCATTCTTCATTGAAAACATATATCCTACCCTCATCACCATAGTCCAAATCATGAATACCTTCAAAATCAACTTCCCAATTACCATGTTCATCAGAATCAGCATATCCTTCTTTATCAATATAAGCAACAACTGCCTTGATAGGACTATTGGGGGTTGCTGTTCCCGTGATTTTATTTTCTTCTTGATTAACTATAAAAATAAAATCTTTATAAATTAAACTTACTTCTACTTCTTCATCATCAGTTTTAACAATAATCTCATCATTTTCTGCGAGGGTGAAATCAACAATATGATATGATTGATAACCACCTTCGTTCGTTGTTTTTTCATCATTTTGTTGTTTAATATCATCACCACGTTTAATTAATAATTCAATATCGGTATTTTCTGGAAAGTGATGAACAAATATATATGTTTCATCCTCCCAATAAGTTAAGTAAATATGTGGGTCAAGAAAAGGTTCCTCGTGATATTTAGTTACGCCGACAAAAAACGTATAATCTTCCTCGCCATCATATGCACTTGCTTTAACTTTAACTTCACCAAACATCGGCCATTCACCAGTTTCATTATAATGCGCATCCCACTCTGCTTCAGTAACATTTAATATTCCCGAAACAGTTAATTCTGCTTCATTATCAGTAAGACGGTTCACATTATCAATTGTTATATCACTTGCAAAATCATTATCAGTAAATAGACCACCCAATTCGAAGTCGCCAACACCAATAGTTGCTTCAAAATTATTGTCAAATAACATAATTGTAAAAGTTTTATCCAAATTAATATCTTCATTGTAATAAATTGGGTGTTCAAAATGCTGGGGATTCATATGACCAAATGGTATAACCATTCCTTCAATTACTTTTGTTTCATTGCCCACATCATCAACTTGATAAACCCTTATTTCATAATGATCAATGTTTTCACCCGTACCATCAAAGTCATAACTCCATTCACCATTAACAGCACTCATAATATCATCTTCATAAACAAAATTAGGCGGACCATGTGGTACTTCTTCTGCTAATTGTATATAAACTTTTTGTTCAGGCGCAGCCATTCCTTCAATATAATTTCCAGGACGATCTACTACCAGCGATAAATCAAAAATTTGATGTTCTCTTATATTTACACCATCGGTAACATTTATAATATCACCAGGTTCTAAAATATAATCACTTTCATCTAACCATAACGTAAAGAATCCGTTATCAGTTGACTCTGTATATTCTCTTTCGTCTTCATTAATTGTAATAGTCACTTCATTATCATTGGTAAATCCAAATCCAGTAATCTGATTATGACTTAATAATATTTCAATATATGGTTCTGGCGCGATAAACCAACTTGTATATGTTTCGGTATTAAGCTCATCATCAGTATGAACTTTGCCATAGTCGCCTGTTTTTAATTGATATTCTTCTTCAAAATCAGCAATAAATTCACCAGATTCATCAGCCTGAACCCTTACTTCTGGCCACTGATGTTCTGCCTGTCCTTGAGAAGTTACATAAACTCTCACCCATTTATTTGGATCAGTTGAACCGGTTATTGTGTTTTCTTCAACATTTATTTCGTTAATTTCTAATAATTCAACAGCAAATGTATATGTAATATCTTGATCTATATCTTTTGCAATTATTTCATCTCCTACTTGAAGAACAACTTGATTAAACGTATAAGTATGAATTCTGAAATTACCACCTTCATTAGTCCAAGCGTTTGTTTCAATTAAAGTAGCATCACCGCGATTTACTTCAATCTCAATTTCACCAAATGGACTAAGGTGATTACCACCAATCATTCCATTTTCCTCAATTGTTGCATTAATTTTTGGTTCAATTTCATGATTGAATATCATTACTAAAACTGGATAATCGACACTGCCGGTATGACCAGCTTCTTTAACAGTTACAAAAGCATCCATATAGCTCTGTCCCTCAGTATCTTCTAGATGTTGATCCCATTCCTCTTCAGTAATATTTAATATTCCTTGAATTCTTAAAGATACTTCTTCTGATTCACTAATAACTTCCTCAACTGTCATATTAAGATCCGTTATTTCACTGAAAATTCCACCTAATTCAAAATGTTCTTCATTAATAGGTGTGTTGAATTCATCATAACGCAAACCAAGTGTAAATTCTAAATCGATTACAACATTAGTAATTCCATCATAAATTGGAACTGTTTCTGCAATCGGGCTGATCCACAATACTGGGCCTTGATATTCAACTTCAATAATTGTTTGATTTCCATTTTCATCAGCAATAGTTACTCTAACAAAATGGCCCTCAATATTCACTCCTGGTTCAAAAACATTATAGTCAATTTCCCAATTTCCTGACCCATCAGAACTAGTTTCTCTTGTATCAACGATATCGACTATCCAATTAGCACCATCTACAAAAATCCAATCAACTAATTCTACAGTAAGATCTTTATTTGGATTTGCAATCCCAGTTACAATATTAGCCGCCCAATCAACGTTAACTTCTAATTTTTCAACCGTATGTATTCTTTCAGCTTCACCAAATTTAACAGTAATTGTATAGTCTTCTTCAATATCGCTATCAATTTCAATCGAAATTCTGCCCTCTGCATCTGCTTCTACCAATTCATTATATACTTCTTCATCTAAACTATCTTTAACAATAATTTGTAATGTATTAAATGGCATTGTCCCTACATAAATACCATTACCTAAAGGATCAACCAAAATTGGCGAAATCATAAAATGTTCAAACAGACCAATTTCTGCTGGCGTTAATTCAACTTCAATCGTTTCTTTTTGCCAAGCAGCCTCTCCCTCGCCACCTTCTAGTTCTAAAACAATATGTGTCGGCACTGCCGTCCATTCATTAATTTCCAATGCTTCAATAAAAGCTGCTAAATCCTCATAAACAACTTGACCATTTGCATCAAGCCCTAAATCTTCCAATGGAATCGGCCCAGTTTCATTAATTAAAGCATCACCATCTTTTGCTTGAATATTAACAGTTGAATTTTCTAAATCTAATGAAATTGGTGCTGTTAAAACATCGGCAAAAGTTATTTCTGTTTGCGCTTCTACATCTTGATAAAACTTATAATTAAAGACTAAACTTCCTTCAGTAATTTCAACGGTGGCACTACCTATATACATCAAGCCCAATTGTTTTTCATTATCGAAAGCAATTGTGGCAGATGCTAAATCATTTTTAGCCGTATCAATATCTTCTTGTGATACATCTGGGTTTTCATAAATTGCTTCTGCTGTTGCTATGGCTGCTTCATAATCGCCCATAACAGCTGCTGTCACCCACTCTTCATCAGTTGGCACATCTGAACCATCTACACTAACAACAACTGTTAATTTATTATCATTTGCAGCATTAATTTCATCTTGCAACTCACTACGATCAAGTGCAATCACACTTACAACAGCACCCATTGTTTTATAATAATCAGCATTATCTGGTGTAAATGTCCAATTAAAGGCTTCCGAAACATCAACAATAATAGTATCATCATCCCAGGCTAAAGTTCCTGGAACCTCAAGATCAGTAACAGGATCTTTAAAAGTACCACTTAAAATTGATTCTGATAAAACATCACCGGCTTCTATTACCGATGCTGAAACCGCCTCATCTATTACAATATCGTATTTGCGAAGACCAAATTCTATTTCATTTTCAAACTCGGTTATTTTCTCATCTAAATCGGTTACTGCTTGATCAACAATTGCTTGTGGAGCATCTTCATCATCAAAAATTGCTTGAGCGCTTGCTATTGCAGTATTAAAATTACTCATTTCTGCTGGTGTAATCCATTTTTCATCAACATAAACGCCATCGCCATCATCAGCTAGAATAATATCGGCTTTGGCAACATTTGCTTCATCAATTTTATTTGCTAATGCATCCTTATCAACAACATGAACTGTTACACCCCAGTTGCTTTCACTACCATCTTCAGCAACTACCATATAATTAACTAAATAAGTAAAATCGTTTTCAGTAACACCGCTTTCTTGGTCTACTCCTTCTACTTTAATTGATTGAATATAATCAGACGTTGTAAAATTAGCAACCAAATTAGTTGCGTCCGTACCAGTTGGCACTTCTAAATAAATAGTAAATTCACCTTCATCAATTACAGCATCACCAATTTGATTTGGAATATTATAAGATAAAATTTTTGCTTCGCTGCTAGGCGGCACAGTTTGAATACCGTCTGATTCAATAGTTATTGATGCTTTATGCGTTGGTGTTTCTTTAATTCTTGAAACAAAAGTATACTCATAACCTGCTTCTAAGCCGGTAAATATATTAGAATCTTGCCAATCATAAGGATCTTCAGGATTACCATCAAAACTAGCAAGCGCATATTCATGTCCTACTAACACCGCTAAAGTAATGGTATCTTTAGTTGGTGGCGTATCAGGATGGACTGTTGGCTGAGTTGGCATGTCTACTTGATCAGCTTTTTCAACTGCATCAGTTATATAATAAGCCTCACCATAAGCATCTGGTGTTTGTGCAATAACTATTAAATAATTATTAATATCAGCAACAGTAGGTGTATAAGTTTCACCCGTAGCAAGATAAGTTTCAGTTCCTGAATATGTATCATTAGTTGAACGATACCAAAGATAAGTTAAATTAGTATCAACTTCTAAACTACCCTCGTAAGCAGTTAACTCTGAATCATAAGTTGCTGGCAAACCAGAAATTCCTGGATTTCCTACTTGAATTGGGATTGTTGATGGGAAGACAGCCATAACAACATTACTGTTAGCAACATTAGTTGCTTCAGCATTTTCTACCGTAAAGAAATCTTCACTAACACCATCAAAAGTAAAATCATCTTTCGGTGTTAAAGTAATTGTTGCTGTGTATACTTTACCTGCTTCAAAAGGATCATCAGCAGGATTCCAAGTAACACTACCAGTAAACTGATTATTTTCAGTTACCTCTGTTACCGGCGAATGACCTTTAACAGGTTGTATTATCCCTTCAATTTCTTGAATTGAAACAACCGATTTATTAGTTGTTATTTCACTGCTATCACTTACTAATGAAGCAAGATGCGTATTTGTTTCTTTTATTCTTGCCTCAAAATTATAAGTTGTATTTCTTGATAGTCCTGTAAACTCTGGACTATCTTGCCAAGTTCCACCATCAATACGATATTCCGCACCTTCTATTACTTCAAGAAGAATACTATTATCAGTTACAACACTTGCAACTGGCGCTGCAGGAGTCGCTGGTCCCTCTGCTTTTAAAACAATATTTGTTACATCATATCCATAGCCATAAGCATCCGGTGTTGTAGCAACTACTACTAAATAATAACCGACATCATCTTCAACTGGAGTATATGTAGTTCCTTCATAAATTTCAAAATCACCAGCTTCATAAATATCATTACTTGAACGATACCAAGTAAATGTTAAATCTGTTTGAACACCTAAATCACCTGGATTAACAGTTAATTCCGCATCAAAAGTTGCTGGAAGACCAACTATACTCGGTGAACCAGTTTGTGTTAATTTTTCTGTTGCTGGAAAAATAGCAGTTACAACATTACTGTCAGCATCATTAGTTGCTTCGGCATTTGCCACCGTAAAGAAATCTTCACTAACATCATCAAAAGTATAATTGTCTTTCGGCATTAAAGTAATAATTGCGGTATATACTGTATTTGCTTCATACGGATTATGATCAGGCATCCAAGTTATTGTGCCGTCAAATTGATCAGTTTGCGTAATTGTTGTTACTGGGAATTCATCTTTAACAGGTTGTATAACGCCTTCAATTACACTAATATCAATTGTTTTTTCACTTGTTGTAAAAGTACTTGTTGCGCTCGCATCAGATGCTTTATGCGTTGGTGTTTGTCTTATGCGCGCTTCAAAATCATAATCTTCATTATAATCCAGACCTGTGAAAACTGGACTGTCTTGCCAATCTTCACCAATAATACGATATTCCGCACCAACGATTTCATTAAGAATAATTGTATTATAAGTTATTGATTGAACAGTAGGTGCATCCGGTGCGGCTGGTCCGTCAGCTTTTTCAACCGGTCCTACTTCACCACTCGTTATACTACCAACAGCGTGCACACCATCAGCAGTTACCACTACCGTAATAGTAGCGCCAATATCATTTAAACCTAGTTGATATGTATCTGTTGCGCCATCCATCAACTGACCATTTTGATACCATTGATACGTTGGAACATCATCATCTAAAATTAATGATGGAAAATATTCAAGTTCACTTAAATCAACACCTAAAGTTTGACCAAATTTAACTTCGCCAGTAATAGTAACTGAACCACCCATAATAGGTGCCGTATAATTAGCTTGACTAATTCGGCTATCTAAAAATCCATCTTTTACAGCCATTGCTCTAACTGTCATATTAGGTCCGATAATTGGTTTATCCAAAGGATCATACTCATCGGAATGTTCATTAGGCTCGGCACCATCTAAGGTATAATAAATTGCATCAGCACCAGGAGCATTTATTGTTAATTCTGTTCCATTAGCAACTGCTCCCGAATGAGGATCAAAGGTTGGTCTTGTTTGTCTTTCGGTAATTTCTCCTGTACCACCTGTTTTATTGTGAAGACCACTTGCAATAGTGTTTTTATTAGCAGTAATTTGTGCAGTTTTACTTGATAAGTTTTCCACTTCACAATCATCAGAATCGACAACAATATCAGGATCATCATCAGTATCTTTATCAATTTCAACAATAACTGGTGTTTGTAATGTAATTGGTGTACCACCTAAACTACCACCAAATTTTAAACCACTTGGTGATTTAGTAGTGGGACTAACATTAATTCCAGAAGTTAAAGTTCCCGCAACACGATTAATTGAACCAGTTGCCGCACGAATTCGCATAGCTAAGGCATTACCCATTTGATTCCATGAATCAGGTCCAATGGCTAGTATTTCAATTTCACCACTAATGTTAATATTATTATTAACTGTAGCATTTGCTGCTGAAACTGTTAAATTACCATCAAGAGCTGGATCAGCATCACCTAGCAATGTTATATTTTCAACATTATCAGCAAATATTGTTAAATCACCGGTCATCGTTCTGCCATGAAAGTCAATTTCAAAATCAGTTGTTCCTTCTCTTGTTGCAGCAACATTACCAGTAAAACTTGCTCCTAAATTTATAAGTTCAACATCATTATTTTCAATTGCTTTTTCTAAATCATTAGCATTTGTTACTGTCACTTCAGAAGCTGCTTTAAAAACAATAATTTTTTCTAAAATGTCTGAGGGTTCTTTTTCTGCTTTAAAAGCACGTGCTTTTAAAACAATTTCTTGACCAAATTGATTTGCAGCTATTATATTAAGTCCGCTATCTGAATCATATAAAATTGTCGCTTCCGTTGGTTCACTACCATCTAAAGTATAATAAATATCAGCACCAGCAGTTGTTGTCGTTAACGTAATAACTACTGTTTCATCATTTAAAACAGCAGTTATATCAACTGGTACGGAACTAAATTCTAAATTAGCAACCGTTGGTATTGCTTCAACAGTAACTGCAATTGTGTCGGTTTTATTACCACACTCGGAAGTAACAGTTACATTAGTTACTCCTGGAGAAATACCTGTTACTAAACCTCCACTACTAACAGTTACAACTGAACTATCTTCACTACTCCAAGAAACATTTGTAGTTGTTGCGTTAGCAGGTGTAATAGTTGTTGTTAAATCAACTGTATCTTCAACATAAAGGGTCTGATCATTTTGATCAATTGTAATACCTGTTACAAAACGATACAGCACACCCATTTGATAAGATGCTGTAATATTAAACTGCGTTGGTGGTGCAATTGACTTACTACCATCAGCTGCATCAACCCACTGACCTAGATGATTTTTAAAATAAATAATCATATTATCTAATGTTGGTTCACCAGGAATAGTAGTTGCCGCTAACATTACCCTTCTAGGCGTTAATGCCGTTGTCGCCGGAATTTGATGTTCTCCAATCACATAAGTTAGATTAGGAACCTCAGCCGGATTATTTTTTATTACCGGCGCAGCTTCTACTTTTAATGTGAAAAAAGCTGCTATCAAGAATAAAACTATAATGCTTTTGCTAAATATTTTTTTCATTGGACCCTCCTTTTAAAATTCCACTATTGTGTCATCTGCTAATTTTGCTTTTTTGATCAATGTTACTAAACTTTCATTAACTGTAATTTCACCGATGTCAGTCATCACTCCCAAAACATTGTTTGCGCTATCCATAACTTGACTTGCTGTTACTTGCGTGCCATTTCGATAGACTCTTACTATTACAGCCGGTGATCCAACCATGGTTTCTGTTTCGAATGTATATGTAATTGTTGGTGCCGGACTCGGTGTTGGACTTGGCGTTGGTGTTGTTGTCTCTTTTTCTTTATATATAGCGATTAGTATAATATCTTGCGTAATTGGTGTTTCAAAATCAAATACTTCATCATCGAAATGCCACTCGACAAATGTATATCCTTCTTTTGCGGGGTTATCAGGTTTATCAATTGTTTCACCCTTTTTTATAGTTATCGCATCTATTTCCGTACCACCATCAGTATCAAATTCAATTGTTACTTTCTGATGATCAATAATTTCATTAATAACTGTTTCTCCCAACTTTACCAATTCAGTTTCAGTTTTCAATTCTAATAAAGCGGTTTTAATATTGCGAAGTTCTAAGATTGTTAATTTATCTACTGGCGATGATACCGTAATTTTTTTAATTTCATTGCTTTCATCACCAGAATCTAAAATGGTATAATATCTTATTTCTATTTCACCAATTTCATTATTACCAACAAAAAATATTCGCACTCCCAAATCATCTTCTCTTTCCGAGATAATTTTATCAATGCGACTATTTTCTATTTTTATTGATTCCTTGCCACCACCTAAAATTATTAATGTTTCAATGTCAACATTATAAAGTTCAACTGAACCTTCACCTAATTCTTTGGCGATGATAACTTCTTCATATTCGGCATTTTCTAGGCGAAAACCATCTTCACTAATTGTTATTGTTTTTTCTATTTCATCTGGCTTTTCTTCTTCATCTTTTTGCAACCAAAAAAACAATAAAACTCCCAACAATAACACTAAAACGCCAGCACCAATTAAATACAAATACTTTTTTTCCATTATTATACCCTACTTTCATTATTATTCAAACATACCAGAATTATTGTACCATATAATTTTTTTTTTGACAAATAAAAAAAAAATAATTTTATTAGACAAAATTATTTTTTCGAATTGAAAAGTTATGCAACCTTTCTTTTGTTAATATTTTTTCCTTTTCGCTATTTGTAATTTGACTTAAACCAACTCCGGTACTCGCCCCTAATGTATCAATAAAAACATCTGTTAATTCACCACTTCTGCCCGGAATTGTTATCTGATAGGCTTCATCTAACATGGCGATAAGAGCGCAAATTAAAATAGAATGAACAATTTTATCATCGCCTTCTTTTCTTTTGGCATTAGCTACTAAATAACCTAACATTAAATAAAGAACAAAATGAGCTCCTTTTCTAACTTGGCGATGAGTTTGCTCGAAGCTTAAACTATTTTGATAATCAGGATAAACTTCTCCGATAACTTGAACAATAGTGTTTGTTATTTTAGAGCTTAGCTCTTTAGATTGTTCAGCGGGCTGGGAAGAAAGATAAAATAAAGCTGTTGTATTAACAGCAACTAAAAACCAAGGCATTAAATTACTAATGTTTTTTTCCATTTTATCCCCCCTACTATTATTATTTAGATTTTTTTTGCCGATATTCTTTTCTAACTAAGGCTAATGATTCATGATTCCCCACATCATAAAAAGCTTCTTTAAAAACATAACCATATGAAGGTGTTTTTTCATAAACATATTCCAATAAATAACTAGGTGCATCAGGCTTGTTTCCTTCATCTAAATACTGTTTTATTAAAGGAATTGTTTCTTTTGGATACAAATAGATAGCATAACCAGCTAAATTACTTGGTGGTTCACTTGGTTTTTCAATCAAATTAACAATTTTTTTATTTTCATCTAATGTAACAACGGCAAAACTTTTAATTGCTTCATAATCGTTATTAACCTTGCATGCAATTACCGGTCCTTTTACTTGATGATAAAAATCAATATAATCGCGCAAATCCAATTCAAACATGCTATCACCAGCAATAATTAACAAATCATCATTATATTTTAAGTAATCAATGGTGTAATTAATGTCACCAATTGCTCCTAAGCGATCTTCATTTGAATTCGTCATATCGTTAACAACAACAATTGGTTTAGAGTTGTTTTTTTCTTCCGCCCATTTTTGAAAATGTTTAAAATAACGATTGTTTGTTATAAGACTAATTTCATCAACTTCTTCAACCTTATTAACTTCCTCTAAAATATAATCAAGTAATGGTTTTCCTTCTTCAATTTCTAATAATGGTTTCGGAAAATTATCAGTTAATGGTGATAATCTTGTCGCATAACCAGCACATAATAAAATACATTTCATTA
>PWLE01000021.1 GCA_003559495.1 Mollicutes bacterium | reverse complement strand
CTTTTTGCATAACAAACCACCTTTCAACATTGAAACATTTAAAAAAGACCTTCTCGTCTGTGCTAATACTATCACAAGCGTCAAAAAAAGTCAATTTTTTTATAACTTTTTGTTAATTCCAAGTGATTAACTTATGATAATGTCTTAAGTATTAACTTTTGAAAATGTCTCAATTTAATATATAATAAATCACCGAGGTGATTTTATGAGAAAGGTAAAATTAAGAATGAACGAATATACAAAATACAAAACCATTAAAGAACTAGTCGATCATAAAGGAAACAAAAAAAGAACAGCTATCACTTTGGGACTATCTATAAGACAAATTGATCGTCTTATTATTATTTATAAGGAGAAAGGCAAATCTGGTTTTATTCACGGCAACCGTTCAAAGGAACCTGTAAAAAAACTGGATAAGTCAATCTCCGATGATATTATACAACTTTATAAGACAAAATATCAAGGGTTTAACTTCAATCATTTTAAAGATTATTTAGAAGAATATGAAAATATACATGTTTCCTATAATTTCATTTATAATCATTTGACTGCCGCTGGGTTTTTATCTCCCAAAGCTAACAAGAGAACTAAGAAAAATTTTAAAAGACATCAGTTGTTTGAAGAAAAAAAGTTAAATAACAAAACTGAAGAAGAAATTGAAATTATTGTTAATCGAGAAGTAGAATTAGAATTTTCGCACCCTAGACGTGAGAAACCTAAATACTTTGGTGAAATTATTGAACAAGATGGTTCCATACATTTATGGTTTGGAGATAAAAAAACTTGTCTTCACCTTGCTGCTGACAGAGCCACAAATACTATTATAGGAGGTTATTTTGATTACCAAGAAACTTTGAATGGTTACTATAACGTTCTTTATCAAATACTTATAAATTATGGCATTCCCTATAGTTTTATAACTGATAACCGAACTGTATTCAATTATAATTCCTTAAATCCAGATAAGCGATCTTCAGAAAAAGATGTTTTAACACAGTATGGTTATGCTTGCAAGCAACTCGGTGTAGAACTTAACACAAGTAGTGTTCCACAAGCAAAAGCATTAATAGAAAACCATAACGGTACATTTCAAGGACGCTTGGTCAATGAACTTAAACTTAATGGAATTAATACTATTGAAAAAGCGAACGAATACTTAATTAATGTGTTCATTCCTAAATTCAACAAGAAATTTGCGTTGGATTTTAAAAAGTTTGAGTCAGTTATTGTAAGCTCTCCATCATTAGAAAAGATTAATTACACCTTAGCAGTTTTAACTCAAAGAAAAATAGATAATGGTAATTCTATTAAATATAAAAATAAATATTACTTACCTTATCTAAACAATGAACTAAAATGCTTTCTTCCAAAAACCGAATGTTTAGTAATTGATTCATTTAATAACGACCTACTTGTTTGTATTGATGAGAAAGTCTTTGAATTAAGAGAACTATCTAGAAATAAGAGATTCTCTACTGCTTTTGATGAAATAATTGAAGTCAAAGAAAAACAAAAATACATTCCTCCAATGACTCATCCTTGGAAATTAAATAGTTTCAAAAAACAACTAAAAAAAGCACATACAGAACACGTATATGCTTAATTATATTTCCCGCTTATGTTTACTTTATTTTGAGACATTTTCAAAAGTTATTGACAGGGGGGGGATATTAGAAAAATTTGTTTTTAAATTCTTTTAAACTAATAATAATAAATTATCCTCTTTATCTCCTTTTTTAATGATCAAATATCGTTTTATGCTTTAACAAACGATTCATTACTAACGAAGCTGTTAAATCACCACTAACATTAATAGTTGTCCGGCACATATCCAAAATACGGTCAACCGCTAAGATTAAAGCAATTCCTGCGGCAGGAATTCCAACCCCAGCCAGCACCATTGCTAAAATAACAATTCCCACGCCCGGCGTTCCTGGTGATCCAATAGAAGCGCCAATTGTTGTTATTAAAATTAATAATAATGCTAAAACACTTAATTCAACACCAAAAACTTGTGCTAGAAAAATAGTGGCGATTGCCTGGTAAAGCGCCGTCCCATCCATATTAATAGT
The DNA here is from genome assembly GCA_003559495.1 of Mollicutes bacterium. Lineage (GTDB taxonomy): Bacteria > Bacillota_I > Bacilli_A > RF39 > UBA660 > CSSED10-109M. Next base: position 21,922 of record PWLE01000021.1, on the reverse strand, counting down.
CGTTCCTAAAGGAATCAAAATTTGTACTATTCCTGGTTTAACTTTAAGCTTTTCCTCCGCTATTTCCATAGAAAGTGGCATAACCGCTGCCGATGATGAGGTTGAAAAAGCTAACAATTGCGCTTCTTTTATATTTTGCAAAAAAGCAAAAGGATTCATTTTAACAAAAAAGGCCACAATAAACAAATAAACAACCAACATAATTAATAAACCTAATATTACCGTCCCCACATAAACCCCCATACCAACTAAAACATCTAATCCCATTTTTACTACGGCTTCTACTAAAAGACCGAAAACAGCAAAAGGGACTAAATACATCGCCCAACGAACAATAACAAGAGAAAACTCTTGAACCGTGTTAATAAGATTTAAAAAAGATCGCGATCGAAGTGCACTCATTGTTGATAAAGCAACCCCGACAATAATAGCAAAAATAACAGTTGCCAACATGTCACGTTCGACCATTGATTTAAAAATATTAACCGGCACTATATTAACAATCATCTCCGGAAGTGTTTCAACATTAAGTTCAATTATCTCTTCATGTTCAATCGTCTTATCAACCGCAAAACTTGCTGATGGTTCAACAAAACTACCTGGTTTAATTAACAAACCCAAACTTAATCCTATTATTATAGCTATTGTTGTCGTAAACAAAAAATAAACAAAAATTCGACTTCCTAATATTTTAATTTGCTCTAAATTACCACTATCGGCAATTCCTCTAATAATAGAAGCAAAAATCAAAGGAATAACAATCATTTGAATTATTGCCAAAAAAAGATGTCCCGGGATCGCAAACCAACTACTGAAAACTTCTCCCCAATAAGGACTTACCAATCCAGTTTGTGGCGATAACAAAACACCTACAATTAATCCCGCCGTAATTGCTGTTAATATTACTATCCCTAATTTTTTTCGCAACATCCCTACTCTTTTTACCATTTTTTTCTCCTTATTATAAATTTACCACATAAAAAAACTTTTCACAATAAATTTATTGCGAAAAATTATTTGCTTCTAAAGTAAATTTCAAAATAGTTTCCTCATCTAACAAAGTATCTGGACTAATGCTTTGTGTTTTGACAAAACCATATCCTTCTATTTCATAATCAACATCTATTATAGAAAGATATAGCATTAAATGTTTTCGTGACCACCCAATAACATCCGCCATTTTTATTTCATCACCATTAGTAACTAAAAATAACTTATCATTCGGTAAAAGCAATGTATCATTTTCAGGAAATTGTTTGATAATTCTATCACCATTACCAATGACAATTAATTCTACATTCTTTTCTTGATAAACTTCTTTAACATCAACAGTCAATTGATTAACATAGTTTTCTGTTTGGTAAAAATTAAGCTCTTCTTTTGGTTTTTTATCAAAACCAATATTAAAATATTTGCCAATGTTTTCAATAATTTCATCAACCGCATATAACATTCCCAAATGACGACTATGGGTTGGTTTTTTCATAGCAGCATATATTATGATTTCTGGGTCTTCATAAGGAAACATTCCGGCAAAAGAATAAATATAATTATGCTCACCAAACAAATATTGTCCGGTCGCAGGATTAAATATTTGTGCCGTCCCTGTTTTGCCAATTATATCAAAACTATTATTTCGATATAAATGACCAGTTCCACCCTCTTCATGAACAACACTATATAATAATTGTTTCATCTTATCAGCAATTGCTTGCTCAACAACTTTTGTTTTTTCAACTTCATGTTGATAAACGTCTTCTTTTAAATTTGGATCATATATTCGATCAATAATAGCTGGTTTAATTTTATAACCATCATTGGCAATCATTGTTAATCCTTGTAAATGTTGAATTGCAGTTGTCGAAAGCCCCTGACCAAAAGCAGCATTAGCTTTTTCAACTTGATTAACAAAAGGAAGGCTCCCACTAAATTCTCTTGGCAATTCAATTTCTGTTTTTTGACCAAAACCATAACGATGAAAACAATCATATAGTTCATAAGGTTTTAAATTTTTTACTAAATTAGCCGCCACGACATTACTTGAATACTTAAAGCCCTCATCAAAAGTAATACGCCCCCATCCTTCCGAACGCCAATCACTAATCGTGCGATCATATATTTGCATTTTTCCTGATTGAATTAAAGAATTCTCATTGTAAAGGCCGTGCTCCATCGCACACATATAAGTAAATGTTTTCATGGTTGAACCAGGTTCAAACGGGAAAGACGTCAAAGGGTTTTCATAATTAACAATATTCAAACGATTTGGATCATAAGAAGGTGTTGTTGCACTACCTAGAATTCTGCCTGTTTTAGCTTCTAATACTGAAATTTGAATCCATTCGGGCTGGTAAGTACGAGCAACATCTTTAACGGCTGATTCTAAAAACCGTTGCACTCCAGAATCAATCGTTAAATAAATATCATGACCATCAACGGCTGGCACCCTAGTCTGTGGTGTTTCTGGAATACGATTGCCAAAGCGATCTCTTTGATATATTAACTGACCATCTTCACCACTTAAAAGTTCATTATACCGAGATTCAATCCCTAGTTCACCAACAATATTATAATTAATTCTTCGCAAACCATCATTTTCAACAACTTCTTCAAATCGCCGAACATAACCAATTATATAAGAAGCAAAATCACCATTCGGATAATGACGATCTGGTTTTTTTATAAAAGAAATGCCTGGCAAATTTAAAGCCGCAATTTCCCGACGAGTAGTCTCCGTTATATCACGACCACCAGGACCTAATTCCACTTGGTATCCCCTTCGATTTAATAATCGATAAATATAATCAACTTCCATATCTAATATTGGTGCTAAAATTTCCGCTGTTTTTTGTTTGTCTACTACGTGATGCGGACGATTGGGATTAGTAGTTCGACTTTCATCAATAAAGGCAATCACCGTATATGATGATACACTTGTTGCTAGATTTAAACCATTAACATCATATATATTGCCCCGCTGTGCTGGCAAGCGAATATTAGCTGTATTCCGTTGTCTGGCAAAATGTGCCATATCAATACCATCTATTTCTGGTGAAACTGCTAAAAACACTAATCTTCCATACAAGATTAGCATTATAATAATAATTAAAGTAGAAAAAGAAAATACATTTTTAAAAAAAGAACGTTTGCGTCGCCCCACAAAATAACCCCCTTTATCTACTAATTACCAAAATATTTTCATTATGATAAGATAAATTATGCTCATCAATTACTGCTTTAACATTATCAAAAGATGTCAACTCGTTTACTTGCATAACTAAACTTTCGTTTTTACTTTCTTGTTGGGTGATTTTGCGATTTAAGATTTCTACCGCGATACTATAATGACCAATACTAGCGCCCATAAATATTTGGAAGCCTAAAGTCATAACAAGTGATAATAGTCCCATAAAATATAGTATTCTTTCCCCTCTAGAAAATTTTTTTCTTCGCATATTATCGCACCCTTTCTAATATTCGTAAAGTTGCACTTCGTGCTCTTGGATTTTGTTTAATTTCTTCGGCACTCGGTTTTATTTTTTTTAATATTTTATATTTTAATTTCAAATTATCAGGAACAATTGGTAATTTTTTTATTTCCGGCTTTAATTTAGCAACTGATTTAAAAACTTTTTGACAAATACGATCTTCTAATGAATGAAAAGTAATAACTACTAATCGACCATTAATTGCTAATAAATCCAAACTATCCTTTAACGCTTGTTCGAAATTTGCCAACTCATTATTCACTTCAATTCTTAAAGCTTGAAATATTCTTCTTGCTGGATGGGTTTGACGACGATATTTTTGCGGAACACTATTTTGAATAATAGCCACTAATTCCATCGTTGTTTTTATCGGCCGCTCACTTCGTGCAGAAACAATTTCTTGCGCTACCTTCCGAGCATATTTTTCTTCACCATACTGGAAAAAAATATTAGCTAAATTGCTTTCGGAATAATTATTAACAATATCATAGGCTGTTAATGATTGTGATTGATTCATTCGCATATCTAATAGCGCATCTTGATGAAAACTAAAACCACGCTTACCACAATCTAACTGCAAACTAGAAACTCCTAAATCAAAGAAAATAACATCTACTGCTTCTACTTGCCTCTTCTTTAACTCTTTTTTTATATTAACGAAATTAGTTTCAATAATTTCATAATTAGAATAATTTTTTAATTTCTTTTGGGCATTTTTTTTAGCATCTTTATCAATTTCAAAAGCATATAGAAAGCCACTTTTAATTTTCGATAAAATTGCCAAACTATGACCACCAAGTCCTAAAGTAGCATCAACAACAACACTATCACTTTGCAAATTCATTGCTTCGATACTTTCTGCTAATAAAACACTTTCATGCCTCACGATAAATCACTTGCAAATAATGAATCTGCCATTTCAGATAAATTATCTTCATTTTCAATAATAAACTGCTCCCATTTATCTTTACTCCATATTTCTAATCGATCATTAACACCAATAATAATACATTCTTTTTCTAATGAGGCGTATTTTGTTAGGGGGTGAGGAATTTTTATTCTTCCTTGTTTATCTAATTGACACTCTACCGCCCCTGATAAAAAAAACCGCATAAAATTTCTTGCTTCTTTTATATTAGGTAATGATTTATATTTAGTAATAATATTTTGCCATTCCACTTGTGAATATATAAATAAACAATTATCTAAACCACGGGTTAAAACAAAATTATCACCTAATTCACTTCGAAATTTAAAAGGAATAATAATTCTTTTTTTAGTATCAATGTTATGATGATATTCTCCCATAAACATAAAATCACCCACTTGTCCCCACAAATAACCACATCTACCCACTATTGTACGCATTAAAAACCCATTTGTAAAGCCTTTTTGCAAAAAAAATAAATTTTTACAAAAAAAAACAAGGAATTAACCTTGTTATCTTTTTTTTTACAAACTTTTTTATGACTCTTTTTGTGATAAATCTTTTATAATTGTTTTAATTGTTTCCCACTCTTCATCAGTGGCAATTTTTTCTAAAGAATATCCTTCCTCATCTTTTTTTAACGTCGAAGCTAAAATTTTAATGTTATCTTTTTGCTTTTCACCAAAAGTATACAAAACATATTCTTTATCATATTCTGGTATGCGAAAAGTTGTTATTATCTCCGCCGTTCTTTCCCGTCCTTCTTTCATAATAGTAATTTTATCAGCCATATCAACCACCCCTTTATTCTTTTTTTATTATAACATAAAAAATATTATTTTTTGGCACTAATTTGTTTTTCTAATAACTTAATAAATTTATCTAACTCTTCTTCACTAGTACTTTGTTCACCATAACAACGATAACTAATTTTTTGCATCTCTTTTTCGTGATCGCCTAAAATTAAAACATAAGGAACCTTTTTAGTTTGTTTTTCTCTTATTTTATAACTTAATTTTTCTTCGCGATCATCTAATTCAACCCGAAAACCCTTCGCAAAAAGTTTTTCATAAATTTCTTTAGCATAATCAAGATGATATTTATTATTAACAGGTAAAATACTAATTTGCATTGGACTTAACCACAAAGGAAATGCACCGGCATAATGTTCAATTAAGACCCCGATAAATCTTTCTAAAGCACCATAAATAACACGATGAATCATAATTGGACGCTGTTTTTCACCCTTCTCATCAATATAAAATAAATCAAACCGCTCCGGAAGGTTCATATCTAACTGAATTGTCCCACATTGCCAACTACGCCCAATTGCATCATTTATATGAAAATCTAATTTTGGTCCGTAAAAAGCGCCATCGCCTTCGTTAATTTTATATGTTTTATTAGTTTTTTCACAAGCTTGTGCTAAAGCCTTCTCGGCACGATCCCAAACGGAAATTGACCCAATATATTTTTCTTCTGGTCTAGTTGATAATTCAATATTATATGAAAGTCCAAAAACTTGATAAATACGATCTAAAAATTTTATCAACCGAATAATTTCGTCTTCTAATTGTTCCTCCCTCATAAAAATATGAGCATCATCTTGGGTGATAGTTCTTACTCTTAACAAACCTGCTAGCGAGCCACTTGCCTCTTGACGATGAACTATTCCCATTTCGCCAATTCGTAACGGTAATTCCCGATAAGAATGAATTGAATTTTGATAAACTAACATGCCACCAGGACAGTTCATTGGTTTAATAGCATATTCTTTTTCTTCAATTTGTGAAAAATACATGTTTTCATGAAAATTTTCATAATGTCCTGATACTTTCCAAAGATCACAACTTAACATTTGCGGTGTTTGAATAAAAACATACCCTTCCTTATGATGTTCTTGATACCAAAAATCAATTAATTGTTTTCTAATAACCATTCCGTTGGGCAGCCATATAGGCGAACCTGGCGCATAGGGACTGATAAAAAACAAATCTAAATCCCGACCCAATTTACGATGATCACGTTTTTTAACTTCTTCTAAATACAATAAATAATCATCTAATTCACTTTGGGAAGGAAAACAAATGCCATATATTCTTTGTAACATTTTATTTTTTGAATCACCTTTAAAATAAGCACCACTAGCTTTTAACAACTTAAAATAGCGCAATTCTTTTGTTGAGGAAACATGCGGTCCGCGACACAAATCAACAAAATCATCTTGTCGGTAAACAATTACTTCATCTTCTTCAATTTCATCTAGCAAACTTTGTTTATATAAATCATCAGCAAAAACTTGGCGTGCTTTTTCTTTAGTAATTATTTCTTTTTTTATTAACTTATTTTTTTTAGCCAGTTTTTTCATTTCTTTTTCTATTATTGGAAAATCTTCTTCACTAATAACATCGTCACCTAAATCAATGTCATAGTAAAATCCCTCATCAATCACAGGCCCTACCCAAAATAAAGCCTGAGGATAAAGTTTTTTAATAGCTTGCGCCATTAAATGAGCACAACTATGATTTAACTTTAATAAACTTTCATTTTCTTTTATATTTTGCAATATCATTCACCTTCTTTAAACTTATATACTCATTTTATCATATTCATCTTAATAACCCAATTTTTTTACTTTTTGATAATAATTATTATTATTTTCCTCCATGAAAGCTTGAATATCATCTTGCTTTTTATTCATATGTTTTGCTACATTATTTAATTCTTCTTCTAGAAGATAAATTTCTTGATCGCTATATTCTCTTTCTTCAATTAATGCTTTTTGATACAAGCTTTGATTTTTCAACGCCGCATAATTTCGAACTGGCGTTGTCACCCGGGCATAACAATTTAAATTTAAACCCCGATGGCCAATATTATTAGTTGAATAAAATGTTTTCGATTTTTTTATTTCTGATTTCAAATTTAAAAACGGGTTCTCTCTTTGCAAATCATTTACAACCTGGTTGACACCGTTATCAACACAATAAATAAAAGGCAGCTGTTGTTGGCGATATTTTTCTGTCATGCTATGATTGCAAAACACCTTAATGCAACCTATTAATTCATCAGCAAAAAGCTTTTTATCTTGTTGCGAATTATTATCATTCAAAACCGTATATTCTTTTTTCAAATTTTCTTTTAATTTAATAAGTCTCGTTACTACTTCTGTCATTTTTGCTTCATTTATATTGTCAATTTCATTAAAATCATAATTTTCTTTAACATGGATTATTGCCGGATAAGATGTATGCGCAATTAAATCAAACGCCGACGAAAATTCATATGAACTAACAATAACTTTTTTATTTTCATTTTTTATAAGTGACAATTCATTATATGTTAGTTTTTCAGGAAACATTGGAATTACTACTCCGTTTGCATATATTGATTGGGCGCGATTTGATGCTTCTTCTATAACATCGGAACCTTCTTTAACATATGCAAAAGGATTAATAACATACAAATTAAATAAATAATTACCATTTGGTTGCTCTTCAATCGAAATAGCATCTTCTAAACAACCAGTTTTGGAGCCATCCATGGTAATGACATGTTTTTTGGTAAGGTCAACATAATTTCTTTGGTCATTTTTTATCATTGCACCGTTAACATCACAATTAAATTCACGAGCGATTCCATAATAATTTGCTAAATAGTGTAATGCTTCTGGATTAATATTATGATTAATTGACTTTTTTATTATATTTAAATATTTTTTTAATTCTTTCTTACAACCGCGATTATGTTTTTTTGCTTTTAATTGTGACTTATAAGTGTCTAATACTTTTTCATTTTGTGGAGAATTTGTTTCATTAACAATAAACCCTAACATTTTAGCAATATTCATCAAATATGCGGCATCCGCATTAGTACGTATTTGATCAAAAAACTTTTCGACGAATTCACTAAAAATTTCGGGTGATTGCAAATAATAATTAAATTCCTTTTTATGCTTTTTATACACCATTTTAAAAATGGCGATATTATTTATTTCAAAAAGAAGATTGTTAATAACATTCCCATAATCAAAAGAAACCATTTTTTGTTTTTGTTTCTTATCATAACTGCAAACTATTTCTTCAACTAATCGCAAACTATTTTCAACAATTTCTTTATTTTTAATTTGATAGTTTTCATCTTGTAAAATTTTATCAGCTTTTTCTAAATAATATTTAACTTTTGGAATCATTTTTTCATCAAATTTAGTATTTTTTTTCTGCAATGGATTATTAAATTGATATAATTCTTCATCACATAATTCCATTAAAACTCTTAATAATGCCGTGCGGCTAAGCCCCATTTTGCCGCCTATCTCACCTTGTGTAAGCAACAAATTTTCCCCTAACAAACGCCTTGCCATCTTTAACTTTTTTTTACAATTCATATTTCCCCCTTAACTACGAACCTTTTAACTTCTAATGTTTTTGCCCACTAATTTTTGTTCTTGCGCTAGAAAATTTATTCTTTCAATAATTCGTCTTGCTTTAACAGCCGAAACTTTATCTTTGCTATATCGAAAATGTTCTTCCAAAGCAGCTAGATCAAAATTAGAAGTGAAAAATGTTGGCATATTATTTTGCATGCGATATTGTAAAATTGATCCCAATATTTCATCTCTACCCCACTCAGTAACACTTTCTGCACCAATATCATCAATCAATAATAGCGGGATTTTTTGAATATATTGAATTTTTTCATTAAAATCTGTATTAAAAGAACCTTTTAAATTACGCAAAAATTCCGGCCAGTAGACTATGGCACCTTTAACATTCTTTTTTGCTAATTCATTAAACATAGCAGCGATTAAATATGTTTTGCCACTACCAAAACTTCCATGCAAATAAATACCTTTTTCGACCTTCGGATATTTTTTAATAAAATCATTTAAACTCTTTAATGTTTCATAACGATTTTTATCATCTTTATAAATATCTTTCATCCGTGCTTCTTGCAAAGATTTTGGTTGATGAAAATAATCAACATTCATTAAATAAGCGTTATTTTTTTTTAACTCCTTTTGATATTGACAAGCTTGATAAGCAAATTCTAACACCCCATCAAGTACTACTGGTGTATAAGTATGCCCGGTAATTTTATTTTCACAAGTTAAAATATTACGACACGCCTGACAACTTTTATGTTCCTCTGCACACTCTTCTAATAACGATGTATATGAATACAATTGTTTTTTTGGTAGTTTTAATTGTTCTACTAAATTAGCAAACATTTCATCTTCTAAAGCCTCATTAAAACTTTTTTTTAATTCCTTTGCTATATTATTATTTTGATATTTCGATAACTCATCAGTAACTTTTTTCATTTTATCACCTATATTCTTCTAACATTTTCTCTATTTCCGCTTGCTCTTCTTTACTTGGTGCTTTTGATTCAATATTTTGATGAAACCAATCAGGAATTTTTTCAGCTTTTGTTTTTTGTTTAGTGTCTTTTTGATAGTTTTTACGCTGTTTAAATTCCCTTTCTGCTATATTCATTGCTTCTTCGACGGTAGTAATTTTTTCTTTTTTCCATTGACTAGCAATAGTTGTCACAAAGTTTTTTACTAGTTTATTATTATTAATTCGTAAAACATAGTCGATTAAAACATTAACAACCCCCGGATTTAATTTTAAATCTAATAATAAATACGCTAGTATTTTTTGTTCATTTTGACTTATAATACTATTGTCATTTTTTCCTAGCAAAAAATCACGTGGTGAAGTTGTTTCAAAAACATGAATTATTTGATTGCGTTTTGATACTTGTTGAGGATTTTTCCGCAAATTCTCAGGTTGTGTTTTTAATGCAATTTTGGGCAGGTGTCCTTCATTTTCGTATTGAAAAAGTTTTTCGCTTTTTTTTCTTAATTTTAATAAATCAATTTTTTTATATTGATTAACCGAACTAATAATTAATTCTTTTAAAATTTCTTCGTTTAAATCATATATATAACTTAAATGTTTTATAAAAGTCTTTTCGCTAGCACCAATCAATTTATGATTTAAAATATCATCACTAATAGTTGCCAATACTCCTTCAACATCCAGGCCATTAGTAATTGATAATTGACCCGATTCTCTTTTTAAACATTCCATCTCCGAAGTATGATAATCAACAATTTGAAAAACTTCTTGAAAATTTTTACTAATATCTTTAAAATCACTTAAATCAACTTGTTCACTAATAAACAATTGCGTTAAACGATTATATTCCTCATCACCAATGTGATTTTTTAAAGTGGCACTTAAAATAGGATTTTGAAAAAAATCATTTGGCGTTAAAGGTGCAAACAATTCATAAAGATAACAATTAGTACTCTTTTTTTTGAAAAAAGTTTTTAAAAGACCGACCGCCTCTAATTTTTGGCGCCCATTAATAATTTTTTCAATATTTAAATGCGTCACAGACATTAAATAATGATGTGTTTTTTCCTTCGAAATAAGCACACCATCTAAAAAGGCCCATAATGTTAAATATAAATTTAAAGCTTCCGCCCCAATAATTGGTTGATATAGGAGAATCAAAATATTACGGTCATTATCATTTAACATTTGCTTTTTATAAACGATGAAAACATCGGCTGGCAATAATTTATCTGACAACTTTACCACTCTCCTTTATACCTTAGTTTAACACAGTATCATTTAAAAAAAAAGCCGTTTTTCTAATTTGCAATAGATTTTTTTAATGCTTCCCGAGCAGCATTTTGTTCAGCTTCTTTTTTTGAACTTCCTTTGCCAATGCCATAAGTAATTCCATTCACCCGAACAGCTATTTCATAATGCCGGTCATGTGCTGGTCCTTTTTCTTTTAAAACAACATATGCTAAACTGCGTTTTTCTGTTTGGACCAATTCTTGAAACTTAGTTTTATAATCAATTAAAAATTTCTCCCCTTCTGCAATAACAATTGGGATTATTTTTTTAAAAACAAATTTTTTGGTATTTTCATATCCTTTATCCAAAAATAAAGCTCCTAGAAATGCTTCTGTTATATCGGCTATAATCGTTTTGCTAGTTTGACTGCCCGCTTCACTTTCACCACGACCTAATTTTATATAGTTTTCAATACCAATTCTTTTGCCATAAATATACAATGCATTTTCACAAACTAAACGAGCTCTTTTTTTTGTTAATTCGCCCTCATCATCTTTTTCATTTTGAAAAAGGTATTCCGAAATAACTAACTGCAAAACCGCATCACCTAAAAACTCCAAGCGTTCATAACTGGCAACATCGTGTTCATTAGCATAAGAAGTATGTGTTAGTGCTTCTTCATATAATTTATAATTATTTGTTTCTATTTGTATCTTTTTTAAAAACTCCATTTTTTAACTCCTTTTTTTTTATTATAACACTTTTTAATCATTAATTAAATTGTTTCAAACTAATTTTTATGATAAAATAGTTTTATACTATAGGTGATTAAAATGGAAATAAAAGAATTAACTAAAAATGAATGGGATAATTTTTTAAATTATGCCCCCCATGCCTCAATTTACCAAACAAGTGAATATGGTTTAGCATTCGCAAAACAATATAAACCATTATTCATTGGTTTAGTTGATGATCAAGAAAAAATCATCGCCGGAGCCCTTATTTTAGTTAAAAAACTTTTTAATTTTAATTATGGTTATGTGCCGCGTGGTTTTCTTATCGATTATAATGATTCTATATTATTAGAAACTTTTACCGAAAAATTAAAAACTTTTTTATTAGAATATAACATTACCGCTTTAAAATTATCGCCGCCCATTAAAAAAAACACCCCCAATTATCAACAAATTTTTTCGGAATTAAAAAGATTAAATTATTGGCATTTTGGCTATAACGATTTTTTTGAGGGTCTAAATCCTCGTTATGAAGTTTTTCTAAATTTAGAAAAGCCAATTGAAAAAATTTACTATAATTTAAACCCTGCCACTGTACAAAAAATTGAAGATGCTGTTAAACAAGGTGTTATAATTTACCGTGGTGGTGTTGAAGATGCAACTATTTTGCATAATCAAATACCCAAAAGCACTGATTTTACTTTAAAAACTTTTCAAGATTTATATTTACATTTTAATAAAAATGCCCAAATTAGCATTTATTATGCTAAAATTAATACCGGTTTATTTTTAAAAAATATTCAAAAAGATTATCGCCAACAAGAACAAATAGCAACTAAATTAAACAATTTAGTTTTCGAAAAAAATAAAGACTTAAAAATAGTTGGCAAAAAAATAGAAGCCGATCAAAAACTGGCTCACAATAAAGAATTGCTAGTCAAAGCAACTAACATTAACAATCAACGACCTGAAGGCATTAACGTTGCTTCTGCTTTAGTAGTAACATTTAAAACGGATGTTTATATATTAATTGAAGGTTCTTTATCAGAATATAAAAATTTTAATGCCAAATATTTATTATATTGGAAAATTATTGAAAAATATAAGAACCTTGGTTACCAAAGATTATTCTTTGGTGGCATTACTAATCCTAATATAAAAGACAAACGCTATCAAACTTTAAATGATGAAAAACTTTCTTTTAGCACGGAAATATTAGAATTTGCTGGTGATTTTGAATTAATAATTAATAAATCTAAATATTATTTATTTAAAAAAAGAAAGGCAATTTCCGGCGTTTTTAAATAGACATTTCAACAATGTCTTTTTTTTTTTCAAAAAAAAAAAGCATTTTTATATGCTTTTTATTCAATAATTTCAGAAACAACACCGGCACCAACAGTTCGTCCACCCTCGCGAATTGAAAATTTTGTTCCATTTTCAATTGCAATTGGGCTGATTAATTCAACTGTCATTGCTACATTATCCCCTGGCATTACCATTTCAACACCTTCTGGTAATTCTATAACACCAGTTACATCAGTTGTTCGGAAATAAAATTGTGGTCGGTAATTTGAAAAGAATGGTGTATGTCTTCCGCCTTCTTCTTTACTTAACACATATACTTCCGCTTTGAATTTTTTATGTGGTGTTACTGATTTTGGTTTTGCTAATACTTGTCCTCTTTCAACGTCTTCTCGATCAATTCCGCGTAACAATATTCCAGCATTATCACCAGATTCTGCATAATCTAACTGCTTACGAAACATTTCAATTCCGGTAACAACAACTTTTTTAGTTTCTCTAATGCCAACAATTTCAACTTCATCATTTAACTTTAATTGTCCTCTTTCTACTCGTCCAGTAACAACTGTACCACGACCAGTAATAGTGAAAACATCTTCAATTGGCATTAAAAATGGTTTTTCGGTATCACGTTTTGGTGTTTCAATCCACTCATCAACCGCTGCCATTAATTTAGTAATATTTTCTTCCTCTGCAGCATCTCCTTCTAATGCTTTTAACGCTGAACCACGAATAATTGGTGTATTATCACCATCAAATTCATATTCATTTAACAATTCGCGAATTTCCATTTCTACTAAATCCAATAGTTCTTCATCATCAACCATATCACACTTATTCATAAAAACAACCATGCGTGGCACGCCAACTTGACGTGATAACAAAATATGTTCTCTTGTTTGTGCCATTGGTCCATCAGTAGCCGCAATAACTAAAATTGCGCCATCCATTTGCGCTGCACCGGTAATCATATTTTTTACATAGTCAGCATGACCTGGACAGTCAACGTGCGCATAATGTCTGTTGTCTGTTTCATATTCAACATGCGCCGTGTTAATTGTTATTCCTCTTTCTTTTTCTTCCGGTGCTTTATCAATCGTATCATACGCTTGAAACTCAGCACCACCTTTTTTTGCTAAAACTTGCGTAATAGCAGCTGTTAAAGTTGTTTTCCCGTGGTCAACGTGTCCAATTGTTCCAATATTAACATGTGGTTTTGACCGATCAAATTTTTCTTTTGCCATATTATCTCCTCCTTATTTCTCATATGTACTCTAATTTTAACCTAACTAACTAAAAATTTCAAGTCTTTTCTTTAGTTTCCGCTATTTTTATTAATAATTTCTTCTGCAATTGTTTTTGGAACTTCCTCATAATGATCAAAAAACATTGTAAATTGGGCTCTTCCTTGGGTATTAGATCGTAATGATGTCGCATAGCCAAACATTTCTGAAAGGGGCACCATAGCAGCAATGGCGATAGCATTTCCTCGTGTTTCCTGTCCCAATGGTTTTCCTCGTCGCGCCGTTATATCACCCATTACTGATCCCAAATAATCTTCTGGGGTGACAACTTCTACTTTCATAATTGGTTCTAATAAAACTGGCTGACATTTACTTCTTGCCTCTTTTAAAGATAAACTCGCTGCAATTTTAAAGGCCATTTCTGATGAATCAACATCATGATACGAACCATCAAATAAAGTTGCTTTTACATCAACCATGGGATATCCCGCTAAAATTCCTGTTTTTAACGCATCTTGCAATCCTTTATCAACAACTGGGATATATTCTCTTGGTACTGTTCCACCAACTATTTTATCAACAAATTCATAACCTTGCTCAGGATTTGGTTCAAACATTATTTTAACATGTCCATATTGACCACGACCACCTGATTGTTTTATGTACTTGCCCTCACACTCTGCTGAAGCTTTTATAGTTTCACGATATGAAACTTGTGGTTCACCAATATTAGCATCAACCTTAAACTCTCTTCGCATCCGATCAACAATAATCTCAAGATGTAATTCCCCCATGCCAGCAATAATTGTTTGACCCGTCTCATGATTAGTAGTCGTTCGAAATGTTGGATCTTCTTCCGCTAATTTTTGTAGAGCTTCACCCATTTTATCTTGATCTGCTTTTGATTTTGGTTCCACTGCTAATTCGATTACCGGTTCTGGGAATATAGGCGGTTCTAAGATACAAATCTTTTTCTCATCACATAATGTATCACCTGTTGTGGTATTTTTCAAACCAACTGCCGCCGCAATATCGCCGGAATATACTTCTTTTATTTCCGTACGATTATTGGCATGCATTTCTAAAATACGACCAACTCGTTCTTTTTCATCCTTTGTCGAATTATAAACATACGAACCACTTTTTAAAACCCCTGAATAAACTCTAATAAATGCTAGTTTTCCCACAAATGGATCAGTGGCAATTTTAAAAGCTAAAGCACTAAAGGCCTCGTTATCATCTGGTTTTCTTTTAATTGGCTCACCATTTTTATCAACACCTTCGATAGCTTCCACATCAACTGGGGTCGGCAAATAATCAACAATAGCATCAATAACAAATTTTACTGCCTTATTTCCTAATGCTGTGCCACACAAAACGGGAAAGAAATCAACTTTCAAAACTCCTTTTCGAATTGCTTTTTTTATTAATTCTGTTTCTAGTTCTTCATCAGCAAGATATTTTTCCATTAACTCATCGTCATACTCAGAAATAGTTTCTAACAAATCATTTCTTTTTTCCAATACTATTTTTTCTAATTCACTTGGAATTGCTATTTCCTTAGCTTCTTCTAAAGGATTGCCATCATATTCATAAGCTTTTAAAGTTATTAAATCAATAATCCCTTTAAAATTTTCTTCGGCGCCAATCGGCCAGACAATTGGTTTTGCATTTACCGCTAACCGATCATCAATCGATTTTAAACAGTTGGCAAAATCGGCTCCCATTTTATCCATCTTATTAGCAAAAAATATTCGTGGTACTTTTAATTCTGTTGCTTGTCGCCAAACAGCTTCTGTTTGTGGTTCTACTCCTGCTTCGGCATCTAAAAGTGCCACCGCACCATCAAGCACCCGCAAAGAACGTGAAACTTCAACCGTAAAATCAACATGCCCTGGAGTATCAATAATATTTAAACGATGATTATTCCAAAAAGCAGTAGTTGCTGCCGAAGTAATTGTTATTCCTCTTTCTTGTTCTTGTTCCATCCAATCCATTTGTGAAGCGCCATCATGAGTTTCACCAATTTTGTGAATTTTTTTAGTATGAAACAATACTCTTTCCGTAAATGTTGTTTTACCAGCATCAATATGTGCCATTATACCAACATTTCGGGTTTGTTTTAAACTAAACTCTCGTGCCATAATACTCTTTCCTTTCTACCACCGATAATGAGCAAAGGCTTTGTTGGCTTCTGCCATCCGATGCACATCCTCTCGTTTTTTTACCGCTGCTCCTGTATTATTTGCAGCATCAATTATTTCTTGTGCTAAATTCTCAGCCATTGATTTTCCGCCTCGTAATCGCGCATATTGTACTAACCATCTTAATCCTAATGCCTGACTACGATCACTTTTTACCTCAACTGGCACTTGATAATTTGCTCCCCCTACTCGTCTTGATTTTACTTCTAAAGCCGGTTTAATATTTTCTAATGCTTCTTCAAAAACCTCGAGTGGGTCTTTTTTTGTCTTTTCTTTTACTATTTTAAACGCATCATAGAGAATTGTTTGTGCCAAACCTCTTTTACCATCAAACATTAAACGATTCATTAATTTTGTTACTATTTTTGATTGATAAATTGGATCTGCTAAAACATCTCTTTTATCTGCTCTTCTTTTTCGCATTTTTATCCTCCTATTTTATTTTTCATCTTTTGGTTTTTTAGCACCATATTTCGAACGCCCTTGTCTTTTTTTGTCAACGCCAGCTGTATCTAACGTACCCCGAACAATATGATATTTTACACCAATTAAATCTTTAACACGTCCACCACGTACTAATACTACACTATGTTCTTGTAAATTATGTCCCTCACCACCAATATACGCACTAACTTCACTACCATTACTTAAACGAACACGAGCATATTTTCGTAAGGCTGAGTTTGGTTTTTTTGGTGTTCTTGTTCCTACTCGCGTACAAACTCCTCGTTTTTGTGGTGAATTAGTTTTTGTCGTTTTTCTTTTTTTACTATTATAACTAAAACCAAAAACTGGTGATTTACTCTTTTTTACTTTATCTTTTCTTCTGTTTTTTACTAATTGATTAATTGTTGGCATAATTACCTCCTTTCTTACACACATCCTGGTGTTTCATAATTTGAGAAAAATTAAGATTTACAACGTAAACCTTAAATAAGCATTACCAATATATCATCTATTATAACACTTGTCAACACTTTTTTATCTATAATAATTAACTATTATAAATTAGTTTTTTCTTTTGGCTTTTTTGATAATATTTTGCTTTTTATTTCTTCGGTTGTTTCATTAAACATACTAGTTTCTTTTTGCATAGAAAAATATATTCCTTCTAATTTTCGACAAGCATTTGATAATAAACCATCTTCAAGACATTGATTAAGTGGGTTTACTTTAATAGTATGAAGACCAACTAAATTTCCGCCAATAACATCAGTAAATGTTTGATCACCAATCAAACAAACAACTTCACTAGAAATTTCTAGGTGTTCTAAGGCTTCCTTTAATCCTTTTGCTAATGGTTTATACGCCCTCATGATTACTTTAGTTTGTAATTTATTAGTTAGCTCTGCTTCCTTTTCTTGGTTAAAACGGTTAGAAACAAAACAAATAGCAATATTGTTTTCTTTCATAGTTGCTAACCATGTATAAACATCTTCTTCGATTTCATCATTTTTTGGATCAATTACCGTATTATCTAAATCCACTAAAACAGCTTCAATATTATTTTCTAAAAAATAATAAGGTGAAATATTAGTTATCTTATTAACATATGAATTAGCTTTAAAAACACTCATTAAATCACCACCTAAAGATTGATAAAAAAATTATAAACTTTATCTTATGAAAAGTCAAATAAAAAGAACATTTGTGTTCTTTTTTCTAAATTTTATCTTTTTTTCTTCCAAAATCAATATCTTACTTGTCAATCATTCGCAATAAATTAATTTTAAATTTATCTTTTTCATTTTCCTTTTTAGAAACCATAACACCTTGATAAGAGTCTAATTCCATTTGATGTCCTTCTAGTAATATTTTTTCCGGTTCAATTGTTTCTAAATAAATAATCCGTTTTACTGTATCAACCGTATATTTTACCTTTAGGTGACCATGCACTTTTATAAACATCATATCAGTAGGTAATTTTAATTCATATTTTTTCAAATTGCCGTCTTCACTAATTAACTCACCCAAAAAATCACCTTTTTTTAGTAAAGGATAGTAACTGAAATATAGTTTTTTATAGGATAACATGTTATATTTTTTTACCGAACGTTCCAGTTTTTTGAATTCTGTTTCATTACGGTAAAACAACTGAAAATGCTCATTCATACCACTACCCTCCCTATCTTAATACCATCATAGCACTATAAATATCTTATGTCAAACAAAAAAACAAGGTGCTTAACACCTTGTTTTAACATAATTTTTTACGGATTACTTTATCATTATTCATGTTAATTAAATTGCCGTCCTCATCATAAAGTGGTCCATCATAGTCTGGCATAATAATTGTTGTATCTGTTTCTGGATCATATTGATCTTCATGTTTTGGCTCATAATCTTCCACTACATATTCCTCTTTTTCGCCCGAGGGTTCCTCTTCCTTGACTATTGGTGCTTTTTCTTTTTCTTCTGGTTTTGCTTCTTGTTGTGAACCTCTATATTCTACTTTAGTCTTATCAGTCACTCTTAAATGATTGCCAGCTTCATCATAAACAGGATTGTCATTTTGATCATAAACATAACCATTTTAATCAACTGAATATCCTGGTAATATAATAATTGTTTCGGTTGGTGATTCTTCTATTACTGTTGGTGGCTTTACACCATCCCCATGCTCTTTTTCTGCTTCTCGCATAGCTTGAAGTGTTTCTTCATAAGAAACCCGAGCGGCATTATTAAAAGCTCGCAAATACGCATTTTCAAACATTGTTCCATTAAATTTTTGATATAGCGAATGAATAATTGTATTTGTAGAACTAAATGAACGATCTTGTTCTACCAAGCGAACGCCATGACTTAGACCATGATGTTTACCATAAACTGCTGCTTGTTCAATAATCGTTTCAGAATAAGATTTTAAATATGAATTTGAATAAGCAACTTGATAAACCTGTTTGTTCGAATATTGCGAAGAATGACTTCTTTCATTACGACTAGGAAATGGTTCGCTTCTTGACAAGAAATTCTCATCAGAAGTATCTCTAATAGCATCTCTATTTCCTGCTTCAAAACCATCTACTACTGCTTGAGCGCGAATTTCTTCATCAATATTATGTTCTTCAATTTCTTCAAAAGTTAGCGGGGGCTGGGTTGTTTCTTCAGGCTTTGAAGGCGCCGGTGTTACTACTACTGTTTCTTCCATTTTTGCTTCTTTATCAGCCATGCTTTTTTCTTCAATTGTTGGTCGGGCAACATAAATTGGATTAGCTTTTTCATCAACTTGTGCTATTAATTCACTAAAACGTGTTAACACTTCATTTTCACGAGCATAAAGTTGCATTTGTTGATCATATTTCACTGTTAATTTCTTTTTGGCATCAATACTATTATCACTATAACGTGATGCGATATTAGGATTATATCGGGCATCTTTATCTTCTAAACAATTTGTTTGATTTGCAAATAAGATTAATTCTAATGATTCCATTTTATTTCCGTATCGATTAAATATTGCTTGATCATTTAATAAGTCATGATAAACAAACCAAATCTTACTCTGAATTAACATGCTAACCCCATCCGGTAAAGATTTCCATTGCGCTGTAGCATACAAATCTTCAATCTCATTTAGCATAATTCTAGCAATATCCATTTTTTCTTCTTGATTTGCAACATTATAACGAGCAAATATTTCTTGAAACTTAACAATAGCCGCCGTTGCTTTTTCATCAACTACCAATGATGAAACATCAATATAATCTCCTGGTTTAGAATACATTGCATCACTTGCAATAACATTCATTGCTTGCGTTGCTTTATCCATTAAAATTTCAGCATTAAAACGATCATCATATAAGTAAGCTGCTTGACTAGGTGAAATTTGTTCAATGTTTAACAATATATATAATGCTAAAAGATCTTCTGTCTCTAAATCTCCTAATCCTCGCTCACTAGCATCTTCGATAAAATTAATTAGTTTTTCCTCAATTTTTTCAAAATCATTTACCTCGGCAATAACTTCTTCTTTCTCTTCTTCTTCTTCCTCAATTACTAATTCTTTTTCATCCGGAACATAACTAGGTTCTGGATCAGAAAAGAATTTATGAGAATATTTACTTAATGTCCACCCCGAAGCAAATATTGTTGCCGCTGCTAAGACAGCAATTATTTTTACTTTTCTTGCATGTCTGCGATGTGCTATTTTTGGCATTTTTATCCCCCCTTATTTACCTTTTTATTCTTTCTCTACCAGTTGGTTTAAACCCTTGATTAATTAATGAACGATCATATGGGTTTTCACTCCAACGAATTACTACTTGTTGATCACGATGAATTTGACCTTGGCGATGACGATAATATCTTACTGTTTTAGTATATTTTTTATCAACATAACCATAAATTGGTGTTTGAACATTATATGAAACAACTTTATCAGCAAAAAGATTTTGTTTTATAAAATCATAACTTACGCAAACATCCTGTCCTCTTGTTGTCTCAGTCCTTCTTTCAAATACTCTATAAACACCCTTTTTGACAACACAATTACTTGAATTACAATCATAACCATCAGTTGGAACACTAACTAAAACATAAATAGTTGTACTAGTATCTCTTGGTATATATCCTAAAACACGAGGACTTTGTGAAGATTCTTGCCAATATGTTCTTGTTGTAATTGTCGATCCACTTGTTCTAGTACATCTTATTTCAGCTCGTTCTCCTACTTTCACGCGACGCGTTTCCGTTTTTACTTCATTACGATAACCTACTATAACCCGCTCACGACGTGTTTCAACTTCTTGCTCAGTTTTTGTTTCCACTTGACGAAGAGCAGTAGCAGTAATTGCTGTTGTTGACCATGGTGACCAAGATCCCCAAACAACTCTTTCTGTTTCTTCTGTTTTTTTGTATTCGTATTCCATTACAGTTACTGGTTCTCTTTGATCAGTTCGACACGTTACTGTATTACTATAACTGCTTTGACCATCCCTATTATAGGCTCGAACACGATAACGATAAGATGTATTTTCTTTTAAACTATGATTTAACCAACTAGTACCAGTTTGTGTTCGTACTAAAGATGTTGGCAAACACGAAGTCCCTTCACAACGGTATACTCGGTATCCTTCGGCACTGCTTACAGAATTCCATGAAACATTTATTTCACTTTCTGATCTAGTACTACATGATATTGTCGGTGCTTGTGGCAACTCTGGTGCTCTTTGATCAGTTCGACACGTTACTGTATTACTATAACTGCTTTGACCATCCCTATTATAGGCTCGAACACGATAACGATAAGATGTGTTTTCTTTTAAACCACGGTTTAACCAACTAGTACCAGTTTGTGTTCGTACTAAAGATGTTGGCAAACATGAAGTCCCTTCACAACGGTATACTCGGTATCCTTCGGCACTGCTTACAGAATTCCATGAAACATTTATTTCGCTTTCTGATCTAGTACTACATGATAT
>PWLE01000014.1 GCA_003559495.1 Mollicutes bacterium | reverse complement strand
TGATAAATATATTTTAGCACTTGAAACAAGTTGTGATGAAACAAGTGTCGCAATTGTTAAAAATGGTTATCAAGAAATAGCAAGTGTTGTTATGTCACAAATAAGTGAACATGAATTATATGGCGGAGTTGTTCCTGAGATTGCGAGTCGCATTCATGAACAAAATATTACTTGGGCGTTAGAAAAGGTTTTAAGGTCTGCTAATTTAAAAATAAAAGATATTGATGCCATTGCGGTAACAGAGGGGCCGGGCTTAGTAGGAGCTTTATTAGTTGGCATAATGGTTGCTAAAACCTTATCATGGCTACATAATATACCATTAGTTCCTGTTCATCATATTGCTGGTCATATTTATGCCAGTAATCTAGAAAAACCAATGAAGTTTCCATTAATGGCATTAGTTGTTAGTGGTGGGCATACGGAATTAATTTTAATGCAAGAAGATTATTCGTTTGAAAAAATTGGTGGCACTTTAGACGACGCCGTTGGTGAGGCATATGATAAGGTGGCGCGGTTGTTAGAATTAGGTTACCCGGGAGGACCTTATATTGATAAACTAGCCAAAGAGGGAGTTGACAATTATGATCTTCCCTTACCGCTTGATGATAATAGTTTAGATTTTAGTTTCAGTGGCTTAAAAAGTGCGGTAATTAATTTATTACATAATGAAAAACAAAGAAAAAAGGAAATTAATAAAGCTGATTTAGCAGCTTCTTTTCAAAATCGAGTTGTTAAAATATTAACGAAAAAAACAATGCGCGCGATGGAAAAATATCAAATTAATAATTTAGCGTTAGTTGGTGGTGTAGCAGCCAATTCTACTTTAAGGGAAACTTTAGAAAAACAATGTCAAGCAAAAGGATTTCATTTTATAGTGCCGAAACTTATTCATTGTACTGATAATGCCACAATGATTGGCGCGGCCGGTTTTTTTGCTCATCAATTAAACCATCGTTTTGATGATCAGCTTAAGGCCAAATCGGTAAATGAATTAACAAAGGAATAAGTTAGGTGATAGCATGTTAGATAATTTAAATAATGAACAAATCAAAGCGGTTCAAATAACAGAAGGACCGTTGTTAATAATTGCTGGTGCTGGCAGTGGTAAAACAAAAGTTTTAACTACTAAAATAGCTTATCTTATTGATCAAGAATTGGCTGGTGCTAAGGAAATATTAGCGATAACTTTTACAAATAAGGCTGCGCGGGAAATGCAACAACGAATCAAAAAAATGATTGGTAAAAAAGCGGATGATATGCAAATTTCTACTTTTCATTCTTTTGGTGTGCGAATTATTCGGGAAAATTATATGCGCTTAAATTATGGGCGTAATTTTACTATTTTTGATGCTAATGATAGTTTAACTTTAGTAAAAAAAATTTTAAAAGAAAAAAATCTTGATCCAAAAATACATAATCCGAAAAATATAAAAAATAGAATTAGTAGTTGCAAAAATAATTTAGTATCGGTAAAAGAATTTCAAAAATATGTTAAAGGATATTCTGATGAAATAGTAAAAGATGTTTTTGCAAAATACGAAGAAAAATTACATAAAAGCAATGCGGTTGATTTTGATGATTTATTGTTAAAGCCAATTGAACTATTTAAAAGTCATCCCGAAGTTTTAAAAGAATACCAAAAATTATTTAAATATATTTTAATTGATGAATATCAAGATACTAATGAAGCACAATATGTTTTGGTAAAGAAATTAGTTAATCAGGCACAAAATATTTGTGTTGTTGGTGATGAGTCGCAATCTATTTATGGTTTTCGTGGTTCTAACTATCGAAACATTTTGAATTTTGAAAATGATTTTCCTAATTGTCAGCAAGTGTTATTAGAAAAAAATTATCGTTCGACACAAAACATTTTAAATGTTGCTAATCAAGTTATTAAACATAATAAACAAAAGAAGGAAAAAAATCTTTGGACTGATAATAAAAAAGGCGCGGAAGTAGTTGTTAATGTTTTGCGTAATGAGCATGAGGAGGCCGAATATGTTGCTCAAGTAATTGATGATCTGCAAAAAAAGGGTGCGGACTTGCAAACAATTGCCGTTTTATATCGTACTAATGCCCAATCAAGAATAATTGAAGAAACCGTTTTACGCAAGGGAATTCCATATCGAATTGTTGGCAATGTTCATTTTTATGGTCGCAAGGAAATAAAAGATTTATTAGCTTATTTGCGGTTAATTTATAATATTAACGATGATGTTTCACTTTTAAGAGTAATTAATGAACCAAGTCGTAAAATTGGTAGTAAGTCAATTGCGGAACTGGAAAAAAGAGCACAAGAAAAAAATATTGGCCTTTTTGAGGCCTTGGCAACTAGTCGCGAATTGGTTTTTAAAAATTTAATTTTGTTATTAAAAGAACAAAGCGAGAAAATGAGTTTAACTGATTTGGTGGAAGAGGTTTTATCAAAAAGTGGTATGCGCGAAGAATTACTTAGGGAAAAAACGGCCATGGCGGAAGTTCGTTTAGAAAATCTTGAAGAATTTAAATCAATTACTAAAGAATTTGAGGAAAAATATGGTATAATATCTTTAGAAGATTTTTTGGCAGAAATTAGTTTAATGACAGATGTTGTTGAGTATGAAGATAGTGTGCCCCAAATTACGTTAATGACTATTCATGCTGCGAAAGGATTGGAATTCAAATATGTTTTTGTAACGGGCGTTGAGGAAGATATTCTCCCCCATCGTAATTCATTAGATAGTGCTGATGATTTAGAAGAAGAACGGCGTCTGTGTTATGTGGCGTTAACGCGTGCTCAGGAACATTTGTATATTACTTATACGCAAATGCGGCAAATTTTCGGTCGTCGCGTTATTGCAACCCCTAGTCGTTTTATTAATGAAATGGCTTTGGCAAGTGAAAAAACAATGATTGTTAATGAAGATAGTAATTTAATTGATGAAAGTATTGAATATAATATTGGCGAAAAAATAATTTCGGAGCGTTATGGACAAGGAATTATTGTAGCGGTTAGCAGTGATTTGCTAACAATTGCTTTTGAGGATGAAATAAAGAAGTTTATTAAAGGTCATAAAAGCATAAAGAAAGTTAAGGAGGAATAATATGTTATTTTTTAAATTATCATTTTTTCAAGATCTTACTCGTTTAGCGGAAGAAACTTTTAAGGAACCGTTGGAATTTATTCACCAGCACCATCAAAATCCTGTTTTATGGTTAGCGTTTTTCTTTCTCGGCCTTTTTGTTTTTCATGCCACATATAATGCATTGGAGAAAGATAAATAGTGAATCAAATAAGAAAAGCGGTTATTCCAATTGCTGGCTTTGGAACTCGTTTGTTACCAGTTACAAAAGCTATTCCAAAAGAGATGCTACCGATAGTTGATAAGCCGATTATTCATTTTATTGTGCAAGAAGCAATTGCTAGTGGTATTAAAGAAATTTTATTTGTTATAAATAGTCATAAGCGAACAGTGGAAGATTATTTTGATCGCAATTATGAATTAGAAGGAACTTTAATTGAAAAAAATGAAACCGAAAAAATAGTTAAAATTCCAACTTTAGAAAAAGAAGTTAAAATTTATTTTTTAAGACAAAGTGAAGCAGCTGGTAGTGGTGCGGCGATTAGGTTGGCGGCTGATTTTATTGGTGATGAATATTTTGCGGTGTTGTATGGTGATGATCTTTTTTTATCTGGGAAACCAGTTTTAAAAGAATTAATTAATGTTTATCATGAAAAAAAGTGTAGTGTTTTAGCAACACGAGAAGTTAGGGAATCGGAAAAACATTTGTATGGCATTGTGGAAACTGATAATGATAAGGTAATAAATTTTTTGGAAAAACCAAAGGCTGGTGCGACAAAAAGTAATTTAGCTAGTTTAGGGCGTTATATATTATCGCCGAAAATATTTAGTAAAATTACTGGCCAATATGAAAATGGTCAAGAAATTTTGATAACGGATGCTTTTTTGCGTTTGTTAGCAGAAGAAAATTTTGTTATTTGTCCGATTGATGATTCTCATTATGATACTGGAAATAAACTAGGATATGTAAAGGCTGTGCTTGATTATGCGAAAGAACATGAGGAAATAAAAGAAGAAATAAAAAAATATATTGAAGAAACAAGGTGAAAAAATGGCATCAAAAATAAGAAATTTTGCTATTATTGCTCATATTGATCATGGCAAGAGTACTATTGCTGATCGTATTTTAGAAAAAACAAATGCTATTACGGAGCGACAAAGTAAAAAGCAGATGTTAGATAATATGGAATTAGAGCAAGAAAGAGGCATTACAATTAAGTTGAATGCCGTGCAATTAAATTATAATTATCAAGGTGCGGAATATCTTTTACAGTTAATTGATACGCCAGGACACGTTGATTTTTCTTATGAAGTAAGTCGTAGTTTAGCGGCGTGTGAAGGAGTGCTTTTAATTGTTGATGCAGCACAAGGCATTGAAGCGCAGACTTTAGCAAATTTATATTTAGCTTTGGAGCACAATTTAACAATTATTCCCGTTATTAATAAAATCGATTTGCCGAATGCTGATATTGAAAAAGTGAAAAAAGATTTGATGGTTAGCTTTGGTTTTAATGAAGATGAAATTATTTTAGCTAGTGCTAAAACAGGGGCGGGTATTGATGATATGCTTGCGGCCATTATTACTAGAATTCCAGCACCAGATGTTGATAGCGATTCATCTTTAAAAGCCTTGATTTTTGATAGTTTTTTTGATTCTTATCGGGGTGTTATTGTTAATGTGCGGGTTTTTTCGGGTCAGGTAAAAGTTGGTGATGAGATTATCATGATGGCATCCAGAGCAACATATGTTGTTAATTCATTAGGTATTAACACGCCTTTTGTTAAGGAAAAAGATGTTTTAAATGCTGGCGAAGTTGG
Organism: Mollicutes bacterium; assembly: GCA_003559495.1. GTDB lineage: Bacteria > Bacillota_I > Bacilli_A > RF39 > UBA660 > CSSED10-109M. Next base: position 2,709 of record PWLE01000014.1, on the reverse strand, counting down.
TTTTATTGTTGCTAGTATTAAAAAAATTGATGATGTCACAGTTGGTGATACAATTACTTTAAAAAATTTTCCCGCTAAGGAAGCATTGCCTGGTTATCAACCAATGAAATCAATGGTTTATTGTGGTTTTTTTCCTTTAGAAAATAATAAATATGAAAGTTTGAAAAAAGCATTAGAAAAGTTAAAATTAAATGATTCGGCATTAACTTATACGCCAGAGACTTCACAAGCTTTGGGGTTTGGTTTTCGGGTTGGTTTTTTGGGACTTTTGCATATGGAAATTGTTCAGGAAAGATTAAAAAGAGAATTTCAATTGGAATTAATTACGACGATGCCTTCGGTTATTTATCATGTTTATTTAAATGATGGTGCAAAACTTAACATTGAAAATCCAACTAATTTACCGGAAAAAACAAAAATAAAAGAAATTCACGAGCCCTTTGTGAAATTAAATGTGTTTGTGCTTTCTGAATACATTGGACCAGTTATGGAATTGTGTCAAAAACGACGTGGTATTTATCAAACTATTGAATATTTAAATGAAAAGCGTGTTAATATTCATTATCAAATTCCGTTGTTAGAAATTGTTTATGATTTTTTTGAAAAATTAAAGTCAGTTACGAGTGGTTATGCTTCTTTTGATTATGATCTTAGTGATTATCAAAAAAGTGATCTAGTTAAAATGGATATTTTAATTAATGGTGAAATAGTTGATGCTTTGAGTATAATTGTTCATCGTGATTTTGCGCAAAAAAGAGGTCGTAGTTTAGTTGATAATTTGCAGACGTTAATTCCGCGGCAACAGTTTGAAGTGCCAATCCAAGCTAGTATTGGTAGTAAAGTGATTGCGCGGGTTAATGTGAAGGCGATGCGAAAAAATGTTTTGGCGAAGTGTTATGGTGGCGATGTGACAAGAAAAAGAAAGTTACTAGAAAAACAAAAAGAGGGCAAGAAGAAGATGAAAAAAGTTGGTAATGTGGAAATTCCAGAAGAGGCTTTTTTAGCAGTTTTAAGTGTTGATAAAGATTAGTATAAAGGAGGAATTATGAAAGTAAGAACAAGATTTGCGCCTTCCCCAACTGGAAAGATGCATGTTGGTAATTTGCGCACGGCTGTTTTTGGTTATTTGATTAGTAAGAAGCATCAAGGTGATTATATTTTGCGAATTGAGGATACTGATCAAGAACGAAAGGTGGAAGGGGCTTTAGAGCTTATTTATGATACTTTAAAATTATGTCAAATGACGGTTGATGAAGGTCCTTTAGTTGGTGGATCTTATGGACCTTATATTCAAAGTGAAAGATTATCAATTTATCCTAAATATGCTAAACAATTAGTTGATCAAGGTGATGCTTATTATTGTTTTTGTGATGAGAATCGATTGGTTGGTTTAAGAAAAGAGGCGGAAAACAATAAAGTACCGTTTTTATATGATGGTTTTTGTCGTCATTTGTCAAAAGAGGAGGCAGAAAAAAGAATTGCCACTGGCGAAAAACCTGTTATTAGACAAAAAGTTCCTAAAGAGGGAACGGTTGTTTATGATGATTTAGTATATGGGAAAATGACGTTTCAAAATAATTTGTTAGAAGATCAAATATTAATGAAATCAAATGGCTATCCGACTTATAATTTTGCTAATGTTATTGATGATCACTTAATGAAAATAACGCATGTTGTGCGGGGCAATGAATATTTAACTGCGACGCCAAAATATAATTTATTATATGAAAAATTAGGTTTTGAAAAGCCAATATATATTCATCTGCCAATGGTTGTTGATGAAAAGGGCAAAAGGCTTGGTAAAAGGCATGGTTCGGTTTCTTTTATGGAATTATATCAACAAGGGTACTTGCCTGAGGCGATTGTTAATTATTTAGTTTTGTTAGGTTGGAAACCGGAATCAACGCAAGAAATTTTTTCTTTATCAGAATTGATTTCAGAATTTGATCCTAAAAGAATTAATAAGGCGCCAGCCAAATATGATATTAAAAAATTGCAATGGGTTAATGCTCATTATATTAAAAAATTATCGTTAGAAGATTTATTTGCTATTACATATCCCCATTTAGAAAAAGAGTATGGTAAATTGGATAAGAAATGGACGATGCACTTAGTTAAAATTTTTCAAAAACATCTTAGTTATGGAGCGGGAATTGTTGGTTTAACAAGAATCTTTTTTCATGAAAGTTATGAAATTGAGAAAGAGGCTTTGGAATTTTTAGAAAATAATGACAAGTCGGCTGATGTTATTAATCTTTTTTGGGAAAAAATATTAAAGTTAGATAAATGGGAAGTAAATGAAATTGTTAATGTAATTAATGAAGTTGGAAAAGCATTAAATGTGAAAGGAAAAGATTTATTTATGTCAATTCGTATTGCAGTTAGTGGTGGGATGCATGGACCTGAATTGCCTGATACTATTTATTTGCTAGGAAAAGAAAAAATTAATGAAAATATAAAAAAAGTTATCTAATGTGAAAAGGTGTTTAAAAAAGAGAATTATAGAGTATAATTCTCTTTTTAATTGATTTTTTTTATGTTATAATATAATAAAATAATAAGGAGTCCGTGATGAAAAAATTATTTTATATTAAAAAAAGAGGGTTTACATTAATTGAATTGTTGGCAGTAATTGTTATTTTAGCAATTATTTTATTAATTATTATGCCTATTATTTTAAATATTATCAATGATGCAAAAAAAGGATCC
>PWLE01000017.1 GCA_003559495.1 Mollicutes bacterium | reverse complement strand
GCCAACCGGTCGGACAAGCACCTTGTACTCCTTCTGTTTCGCTTCCTTCCATTGCTGCTTCCCAATTATACAAACGACCATATTGATCACAATTGGTTGTTTCATGATTATAACAAAGACTTGTTCCTGAAGTATGCCCAGCAAAATTTAAATTTTCGGCCATCCAACAACGTGTTCCCATGGGAATTGTTGCATATGTTTGATTATCTCGTTCATCTGTAAAATCTTCGCCACAAACAAAAAACAAATCATCAATATCATCTTCTTCCGTATATTCTCCCCAGCGAACAACTACTATTCCCGAACCACCATGACCGCCACCACTCCAGCCCGAATTAGTCCCATCGGCTAGGCTTCCACCGCCACCACCACTATTTGGTCTGCCATGTGCTGATCCATTTTCGTGACCACCGCCACCAAAACCAAATTGTACCGACCCTGCTTTGCCACCAAAACCACTATAATCTAATCCTGAACCAGCACCACCACCTGCATAACCAATATTTGTACCTGTTATATTACTTAAATATCCATCGCCACCGTCACCACCTTGTTTTGATAATCCTCTAGTACCAACCCCACCATATCCTCCTCCCCCTCCCCCAGCTGAAGATCCATGAGCACTATAACCATTTCCACCCTTATTTCCCTGACCAAAATAACCATCGCCTGGAATTCGTCTAGCGGCTGTCTCAGAACCTCCTCCTCCTCCACCAGAACCACCTTCAAATCCATCAGTGCCACCATGTGTTCGACCGCGACCACCACCGATCGCTATCAATTCATCAAATTGTGAATTTTCACCATTTGTTGATGCTTGAGATCCATGAATACCCCCAAGTCCACCATCCCCTACTTTTACATCTATTGTTGATGCCATTATCATAACCGCATCATCATAAATTAATCCTCCTCCTCCTCCACCAGAACCAGTATGTCCTCCACCGCCCCCACCAGCAACAACTAAAACATCTATTTCTCCCTCTACTTCTGCGGTTATTTCATATTCACCGGGAGTCTTAAATACAATCATGCCTTGTTCGGGTGTGCCATCAAAAAAATCAACCCCATCTAAAGATGCTGGGTCTTCACCAAAAATAAACATCTCATTAAAGAAGGAACAAGACCCCTCATATGCAAAAGTAGTTACTGTTGTGTCATCATAATCTTTTATCACACACCACTGTTCATCATGAATCGCTAGCGCTACATCACACCATTCATTTACATATATAATTCCTTCTTTCGGAACCTGTCCAGCAAAATTGATTTCTTCACTAGCAATGTAATCACTAAAGTTAATTTCTTTTGCACTAACTTCATCATTCAATAAATCAACCATACAGTCATTTTCGACTGCTTTTATTATTCCCCGAGCACTTGCCTCAAAAGCACCTTTGCGAGCATCATTTATAATATTTAAAATAATAGGCATGATAATTAATAAAATAATTGCTAAAATAACAATTACTGCTAATAATTCTATTAAAGTAAAACCGCTTTTTTTTACATAAAACAACTTTTTCATTAATGACTCCTTATTATTTTAATTATATTATACCATAATTTCAAAAAAAAAAGACACTTTTTTTAAGTGTTCTTCTTTCAAAGTGGAAAGTCTTTATAGTTTTTTCGGTTTTTTTGCTGAATTAATATATTCTTCATTTCCAGAAGCTAAAATATAATCGTTTAGTTCTTGTGAATCAGAAAAACCAATTTGAATATTAAAATAATGTAAATATTTAACATTTTCAAATTTTTCTTCCGGTGTCATATTATTATAAATAGTTAAAGCTGCCATTTCTAATAATTCTAAATTTACATCATTAATATCTTTTGCATAATGATAAATATATTTTAAATCATTTTTCATTAAACAACTTTTCACTAATAAATAATCTAATTTAGCATCCACCACTTGGGGAAACATGCGAGCGAAATTATATGTTAATATTGGACTAGCATTTTCAAATAAAAATTCTCGGTATTCAGAAATTTGTTTATCATTCAACATTTTAGGTGTTTTGATAATTTCATTATTTTTACAAATTCTTTCTTGATAAAAACTTTCCAAAAGGTCAACATCAATATACGGAACATTAGTAGCAAATTTTTCTATTTCTTCAGCTGAGCCATTTGTACCTACCCACATAGTTAACTCTTTTAATTCTTCTGGTGTTAAAGAATTAATTATTGCATAGCGATAAACACACTCAAAATTATTAAATCCCATAACTAATTGGGGCCATAATTTTTTAAAAGTTTCATTCCCAAAACTAATTAAATATTGGCAAAATTGTTCTCTTGCTTCCACTTCTTCATTCATAATTGCTTCAATAATCAACATTATTTTTTCCGAATCATCTAATTCCTTTCCCTGATAAAAAACCTTTTCATTTTCAAAAACCAATTCATCAATATCAATCAACACAATTCCACATCCTTTATGCTTATTTATGCTAACATTTTCATTAATTATTGTCAATCATTTTTAACTAATAAACTACATCCGGTCATCTCTTTTGGCTTTTTTATATTCATTATATCTAAAATAGTCGGCGCAATGTCAGCCAATTTTCCTTTTTGCACCTGATATTGTTGACTACAAATAACAAAAGGGACGGGGTTAGTAGTATGCGATGTTAAAACATTATCTTCTTCCAACATTTCCTCAGCATTACCATGATCAGCCGTTAATAACAATAACTGATCATTTTTTTGACAAACATCATAAATCTCACCAACACATTGATCAACTGCTTCAATCGCCTTAATTGCTGCCTTTAAATTGCCAGTATGACCAACCATATCAGGATTAGCAAAATTTAAAACAATTAAATCATATTCTCCCCTATTTAAATAATCTATTACTTTATCTTTAACTATATACGCACTCATTTCTGGTTGCAAATCATAAGTAGCAACAGCAGGAGAAGGAATTAATTTTTTATCACAACCACTTAATTCTAATTCTCGGCCTCCATCAAAAAAGAAAGTAACATGCGCATATTTTTCGGTCTCAGCAATTCGTAATTGTTTATAATTTAAAAAACTAAAATATTCACCCAAAGTATTTGCTATTTTTTCCAAATGAAAAGCTCCCTCACCACAAACTTTTTTATCACAAGGCATTAAACTAACTAAATTAACATTCAGTAAAGCCTTCGCATCAAATTCTGAAAATTTTGAATTTGAAATTGCCGTTAATAATTGAGTTGCTCGCTCCGTACGAAAATTGGCAAAAATAATACTATCACCATCACGAACAACTCCTTTAGCATCCAATAAAGTTGGTTTAATAAATTCATCAGTAATATCATTGGCATAATTATTCTTAATAACACGATAAATATCCTCTTCAACACTTTCGCTATTACCAATTAATACATTATAAGCTTTTTTTGTTCTCTCCCAACGCCTATCACGGTCCATGGCATAATATCGTCCCATAATAGAAGCAATTTTACCAATTTGATTTTTTTGGATTACCTTATCTAGTTTTTCCACATACGATAAACTAGATTTGGGGAGCGTATCTCGCCCATCAGTAATTACATGCCAAAAAACATTAGTAAAATTCTCCTTGCGACACAATTCTAAAAGAGCAAAAAAATGATCAATATGGGAATGCACGCCACCATCACTTAAAAGCCCCATAATATGTAACTTACTTTGCTTTTTTTTAGCATGATTAATGGCGGCTTTTAATTTTTTATTTTCAAAAAACTGTCCATCACTAATCTGATTATTAATTAATAACAATGGCTGTAAAACTACTCGCCCCGCACCAATATTCATATGCCCAACCTCGCTATTGCCCATTTGTTTTTCAGGTAAGCCAACATCTTCACCAGATGCTTTTAAAGCTGTCCAAGGATATTTTTGCATTAAAAAATCTAAAGTTTTTGTATTAGCCAGCGCAAAGGCATTGCCCATTTCCTCATCTCTTAATCCTAAACCATCTAAAATAGTTAAAATAACCGTTTTTTTCATCTTCCACCTCTATTTTAATTATAACCCAAAATGATTTTTTTTCCTACCCTAAAATATTATACGTGTTATAATAACAACGAAGGTGAAAAAAAATGTGCGATAAATTTAATAACAAATCAAAAAGATACTATAGTTTAAATGAATTTTTTCGAGAAAAATTCCAAAAAAAAACTTTCAAAATTAATTTAAACGCTAATTTTACTTGTCCCAATCGCGACGGTACTATTAGTAAAGAAGGATGTGTTTTTTGCTCAGCAAGCGGTAGCGGTGATTTTGGTGGCAAGAAAGAAGATGATTTAGTAACACAATTTCACAAAATAAAAAACAACATTCATCAAAAATGGCCGGAGGCGTTTTATATTGGCTACTTTCAAGCTAATTCAAATACATATGCTCCTGTCAAACAGCTAAAAGAAAAATATGAAAAAATATTAAAACAAAAAAACGTCGTTGGCCTAGCAATTGCCACCCGTGCCGATACTATCGACAATAATGTTTTAAACTATTTAGAAAAATTAAATAAAAAAACATTTTTAATAGTTGAACTTGGTTTGCAAACAATTCATCCGGCAACTAACAAACTAATTAACCGTGGTCACAATTTGGCAACTTTTGAAAAAACTGTGCTAGCACTAAACAAAAGAAACATTCAAGTTGTTGTTCACATTATTAATGGCCTTCCTTATGAAAATAAAAAAATGATGCTTGAAACTATTGAATATCTTAATACCCTCCCCATTAATGGCATCAAATTTCATATGTTATATATTTTAAAAAACACTAAATTAGCTGAAATTTATCAAAAAGAAAAATTTAAACTACTCACCCAAAAAGAATACATTGACATTATATGTGACCAAATAAATATTTTGCGTTCTGATATTGTTATCCATCGTTTAAACAGCGATCCTAATCAAGGAGATTTAATTGCTCCTAAATGGTTAAAAAACAAATTTGAATTGCTAAATAAAATTGATGAAACCCTCGAAAAAAGAAATATTTATCAAGGAAAAAAAGAATGAGTAATCCTCATTCTTTTTCAACAAACCAAATTTTACTAATATCAACACTATGACTATCTGGTGGTGGCACAGGCATATCAAACTTAACTAAAACCGGAACATTAAATCCTAATCCAAAAGCGACACAAGTTCCCGGTTGCAAAATACGTAGCATTTTTACCGTTTCCTCAGTAATATTAGGAACCATTTCTCTAATATATTTTATATCAATAGGATGAAGCATTTTAAAAATCAAAAAATTTGAACATTGTGATAAAGTTGTTTCTGACAATTCCGAAGGTCGTTGTGAAATTAATCCCAACATCACGCCATATTTTCGTCCCTCTTTCGTAATGCGCTCAAAAATATTATATCCCAATAAATTAACATCTAAATCATTTTGCACATAGCGATGGGCTTCTTCTAAAACAATATGAAAAGGTTGTCCGCCTCTTTTTTCATTATTTTTTGCATAATCAAATAATAATTTTGAATAAATTTTAGTAATAGTTTTAGCTAAACGATCATCAACATGATTAATATTAAAATTTACTATTTGCACTTTTTCACCCTCATCAGCTGTTAATAATTTTTTTATGAAATCTTCCCGGTTAATATATTCTGGATAATCAAAATATACATTATAATCACTATTAACTAATGAATGAAGTCTTACTCGTAAAACATTTGCTTCATCATAAACTTTATCACTTTTTAAAATTCCTTCTGAAATTAAAGCAAATTCAAAAGCATCTTGCAAATCTTTTAAAGTATATTTAAAACTACCATCTGGCATACCAAATTCCAAATCTTCTCCTAATAAATTTTCTAAAAAATTCATTAGAAGTTCAACATCACGCATTTTTCCACTACTATCAATCAAAAGCAATTGCCGTAATGGTCTTGTATAACCAGGTTGAACAACTTTAACTTCTAAACCTAAATCTTTTGTATTATAGTGCGTTAATACTGAAATAACCTGATCACGAATTTGAGCAGCTGGCCGGCCACTTGATAAAATTTCTAATAAAGCACGCGCTATAATATCATTTTTGTGTTTTAACACTCCCTCTTCATCACGTGCAAAAACATTAATTAACTTTAATGCTTTCTCAATAATTGGCAATTGACTGTGTTTCTCAGCACCCAACAACAAAGCAATATCATCAACTCCCATTAACCACAAAGGAAATTTTAATACTTCAGTATCTTCATAATTAGTATTAGTTGTATATGACTTAAAATGCAAACCTTTATTTTGTTCATTAATTGATTCAAAAGCAGAACGATATTCACCATAGGCATCAAAAATAAAAATATTAGCATTTTTTGCAATAACAGTTTTTTTATGGAGAAATAAATTTTGAAATATACGAGCCACACTACATGATTTGCCACTGCCCGTTGAACCAAAAATAGCAAAATGATTACTAAAAAATTTATTAATATTAATTCCTAAATCAACGGTATTATAAATAGCACTCTTACCAAGTAACAAATCTTTTTTCTCAGAAAAATGTGGAATGCCAATTATTAAAGGAATTTTTTCTTTGGGCACTAATTTAACTTCCGCCGAAAAGGCCGGTTTTTTAATAACACCAAATATAAAATTACCATCAACAATTTCTCCTAATAAAATAACAGTAACTGAAGTTTGCTGCGCATCAATAACTTCGCCAATTATTTTGTTTTCTTCATCAGTGATTAAAACATAATTATTAATTATGTTTGTCGTTTTCTCAGTTGTAAAATTTGCTTCTACTTCCACAAGATTTTCTTCTATTTTAGTAATTTTTCCTAACATTTTATCACCCTTTTACTACTATAAATATAATTATACCATTTTTTCTATTAAAAAAAAAGTTATTCTTTATATTAAAGGTTCTCTTACAAAAACCTTTGTATAGTCTGGCACCTTATAAAAAAGTTCACCAGGCTTTTTTATCTTAACAAATCCTAAACCTGGAACAACAATTTCCTTTTCGCCATCTATTTCTATTTTTTTTTCTAAATTCAATAGCTTATAAACTCTTCGGTAATGAACATTCTTAAAATAAAAAACTATTACATTTGGTTTTTTAACAAAGAAAAAAAACTGATCATTAATAACAATTGTTTGATCCTCTTTTACTTGATAAACAACGGGCCGAATAGTATTTTGTGGCGTCAATTCTTTTGCTTCTTCTATTGATAACTGATTAACAATGTTAGTTTCATCAATAATGCCTGGTGTATCAATTAATTGTCGTTTATCGTTAACAATTATTTTTACCATCGCACGAGTAGTTGCCGGCATGACACTAGTTGTTAACTCTCCCGCTTGATAAAAATAATTATACAACAATTTATTAATCAAAGTTGATTTACCAGAATTAGCAAAACCAACAAAATAGTTCCGTTGATATTTTTTTATAACACCATATAAACGATCCATATTATAATTTTTTTTGCTACTAACTACTATAACCCGCGAAAAAAATTTTTTTTCAAAATAATCAATAAACTTTTGATCACTAATATCAAAAGGAAGCAGATCACGCTTTGTTAAAACTAAAGTAATATTTTCAAACCGTTCAAAAAAAGAAAAATCGTTTGGAATATCCAAAATATCAACTACTAAAAGAACATGTTCTTTTTTATCAATTTCATTAATAATATCTAAAGCTTTATCCTTTTTTACTTCTTCTGATAATAATTGACCATAATATTTAAGCGAAAAACAGCGCTGACAGTATTTTTTTTCGCTAATTGCACCACAGCCAACACAATTATTCATAATATCGTCCCTTAGTAAACATTCCTTTACGATATAATTTATTCATTTTTCTTTTTTCGATATAACGATTAATTTTGGTAAAAAAAGCATCACCCGTACTTAAAGGATTGACTAATATTGTCACAATCCCAGCCTTATTTCCACCATAAACATCCGTTTGTAATTGATCACCAATAATTGCGATTTCCCCTTCTTTATATCGATATTTTCTTTTAATTTTATTAAAACCATACGCCCAGGGTTTACAAGCAAAAGCTTGATAATCAACGCCTAATTCATCAGCGATTTTTTTCACCCTTTTATTAAAAGCATTAGAAAAAATTATTATTTTAAACTTTTTTTGTAATTTATTAATAAACTTACGTAATTTATCATTAACAATTATTGTATTAGAAGGAACTAAAGTATTATCTAAATCTATTAAAAGACATTTTATACCGCTATTTACTAATTTATCATAATCAATAGTATAAATGCTTTTTTGATAAATATCCGGCACATATTTTTCCATTTTTTCCCTCCTAACTTTCAATAATTATACCATATTGTTTAATCGCTGAGCAAACAAATTTCCGGTGTTTATAGTTTAAGTGGCCTATCTTGCTTATAAACAACTCCTTTTTGCAACGCAATTTCCGCCTTTTGCAATTCTTTTCCTAAATCAAGAGCATGATCAATACGACTAATTAAATCATAATGATTTATTTGTTTAATTAATTCATCAGCACTAGTAGCAGAAAAAACCATCAATTCTTCATTATCATTATTATTAAAAGTAACATTTATTTTATTACTAACCTTAATAATAAAATATCCTCGCAAATCACGATCATTTTCCTCGTCAAAAACCTTTGGCGAATTATGCCAAAAACAACACTTCACTAGTTGAAAAGCATTATGCCAATCTTGCTCGTATATATGCGCTGAATGAGAATTTATTTGCAAATTTCCTAGGGCAAAACCAAGTTTATCACTAATCTTTTTTTGTAAAATTCGCAGGCCAAAGGCATTAGATAATGCCGCTTTAAATATGTCATGACTTCGAACCGTCACCAAAAAATGTAAGCGCCCATTTGTCTGCAAAGCTTGCACTTGTGTTATACAAGGTGGTTCGTTGGAAAAAGAATCAACCGCGGGCACTAGCGTTGTTGCTACAGCACGACGTGAATTAGGAGAATTTTGTAATTGTTTAATAATAACTTCTTCAATTTGATTAAAACATTTATCTAACAAAGGATATTGCATTAAACGATTTCCATAAGTATAAGCAATTCCTTTTTGTTTTTCCGGTGCTAAAAAAATCTGCGAATATTGTTGAATGTTTTTTTCAATCGCACCCGTTAATTTGCGCAAATCCTCCGGCCAACTTTGCGCTAAAGACAAATTTAAATCATCAGGGTTTTCATCACTTATAATCCAATTAACGCCAATTAATTCCCGTTGTTGATAGCCGTATTGTGTTCCTTTAATTACTCCATAACGCATAATTCGTTCCACCACTTTTAACCAAACTTCAATGACACTATTACCACGCATTAAAAATCCTGTTTCCTCAGATGGAAAAGGTTTTTCATCAGCCAAAACAGGATCTGGAAAACTAACAGATTCCATATATAATTCATTAGATAGTTCTATTGGTTTAATAACTTCTATTAATTCTTTCATATCTAAATCACTAACATCAATTAATTCCACGTTAGAAACTATTTTACGAATAACCTTCAAATCCAATTGCTCATCTAGTTGAAAAGTAGTGTCTTTTATTATCCCCTCATTATCAAATTGTAACTGCCACACCTTTTTTAAAATTTCAACCCCCATTTTACCAAATTCAGTTTGTGATAATTTTCCAGCACCCCATAAATATAATTTATTTATTTGCGGATTTAATGCTAAATTGCGAAGCATAATATTAACACCATTTCTACTATATAAAGTTCCAATCACCGCTACTTTTTCTTTTATTTTGTCATTTTTAAAAATTTCACTGGCTTCATTCCAAACACTGCAAATAGCAATATTAGTTCCTTTGCCAAGAAAAACTTGATATTTATCACTTTGAAATAGTTTCATATTATCAACTCCCATATCTATTCTATCAATTAAGAAAAAAAAAAGAAACAAAAAAATCGATTACATTGAATCGATATTAATTTTTATTCTTTTTTTCGTATTTTGATAAGCAGCAGCCTGCACAATCGTTCTAATAGCATTGGCAGTTTTTCCACCACGCCCAATAACCTGTCCCATATCATTTTCTTCAACTAAAACTTCAATAATAATTTCATCATCTTCCTCAAATTGTTTTAATGATACTGTATCGGGGTCACTAACAATTTTTTTTATCAAAAACTCTGTTAATTCTAATAATTTCATTTTTTCCCTTTCTTTTTTTCTTCATGATGTTTTTTCATAATACCTTGTTTACTAAGTAAACTTCGTACCGTATCAGTTGGTTGCGCACCTTTAGAAAGCCATTTTAAAGCTAGTTCCTCATTAATTTCAATTTTTGCCGGTTCATTAATCGGATTATATGTACCAACATTTTCAATAAAACGTCCATCACGAGGACTTCTAGCATCAGCCGCCACAATTCGATAAAAAGGACGTCCTTTTGCTCCCATGCGCTTTAATCTTAATTTTACAGCCATTAATTTCCCTCCCATCAAGTATCATCCTACCACAAAAAAAACATGGTGTCAACCATTTTAGGTTAACACCACTCATCACTTAAAACGCCAAACAAACTCCAGGTTTTAACATCCGTAATCTTGACAAGAACAATTCGACCAATTAATTCTTCCGCGCCATAAAAATTTACTCTTTTCATATGCTCACTATAACCCGTTAAAACTTGCTTGTTTTTTTCACTGAATCCATCTACCAACACTTTTACTTCTTTGCTTTTAAATCTTTGATTCGATTCTAATGCATAGCTACTAATATACTTATTTAATTTTTGCAAACGTTTTTCTTTTTCCGCTAAAGGAATCTTATCTTCTAATTTTGCCGCTGGTGTCCCTACTCGTTTAGAATAGATAAATGTAAAGGCATAATCAAATTGACATTTATTTACCACTTTTAACGTTTCCTGAAAATCTTCTTCACTTTCTGTTGGAAAACCAACAATAATATCCGTTGAAATACAAATATTGGGAATCGCTTTTTTTAATTTAAAATATAGTGCTATATATTCCTCCTGACAATAGCCCCGATTCATTTTTTGTAACACTTGATCAGAACCTGATTGAAGAGGAAGATGAATATGAGGCATAATATTTTTATTTTTTTGAATAGCAAAAATAATTTCATCATTAAAATCCCAAGGATGATTAGTCATAAACCTTACACGGGGCATATTTAATTTGCCGATATCATTTAATAAATCAGCAAAATAATAATTATCAGCTAAATCCTTCCCATAAGCATTGACATTCTGACCTAACAACGTAATTTCTTGACAGCCATTAGCGATTAAATCTTTAATTTCATTTAAAATATATTTTCGCTTTCGACTTCGCTGTTTACCACGGGTATAAGGAACAATACAATAAGCACAAAACTTATCACACCCCAGCATAATATTAACCCATGCTTTATGCGGAAATTTTCTTTTAATAGGTAATCCTTCGTAAATTTCACCTTCTTTGCTAAAAACTTCAATTTGCTGCTTTTTAGCAAAAATTTTCTGACCTAATAAATTAGGAAAATTATTAATGTTATGAGTTCCAAAAACAATATCTAACCAATAATATTTTTCTAAAATTTTAGCAACGACAATTTCCTCTTGCGCCATACAACCACATAAAACTAAAATTAAATCTTCATTTTTATCTTTTAACTTTTTCAACTGGCCAATCATGCCAAATACTTTATTATGAGCATTTTCGCGAATAGAACAACTATTTAAAACAATAACATCGGCTTCTTCCATATTAGAAGTTGCTTGATAATTCATTTTTTCTAACATTGCTTTTATTTTTTCGCTATCATGCTCATTCATTTGACAACCATAAGTTTTAACAAAATATTTCTTGCTTAATCCTAAATTAATTAAATTTTCATCAATTATAAAATCGGTTATAATTTTTGGCTTTTTTTTACTTCTTTTTTGCGCTTCTTTTAAATCTGGCTTTTGCACAATTTCCCCCCTAAATCTCTTGTATAATTACTAAAATCATTGGTTTAGAATCCGTTTTCAAAAACAAAAATTTTCCTAATTGATTTCGAATCTCATTTTTTACTTTATTAAAATCAATATAATGCGGTTTTGATGTATCTTCCACTATTTTAATAACAATTCTCTCTGCTTCTATTTGTTGACTTTTTTCTAAAAAAACAAAACCCTTACTTTCTATATCAGGCGTTTGAACAAGTTTTTTAGTAAACTTATCAATAATAATATTAACAATAATAACGCCATTTTCACTTAAAACTTCACGATCTTTAATAACAATATCACCAACATCACCAACAGTTTTACCATCAATTAAAATATCATCAACTTTTATTTTAAGCGTTTTATCTTCATATTTACCATTATTAAACTCGGCTACTTGACCATTTAATTTCATTAAAACATTCTCGCGCGCCAGACCAACATCAACAGCTGCTTCTGCTGCTGCTACAAAACAACGATATTCACCCATTACTGGCATAAAATATTTTGGCTGGATTAAATTTAACATTAACATTAAGTCTTCCCGTGAGGCGTGATATTCACGAAAATCCTCATGAGCGGTTATTACTAAAGAAGCTCCTAACTTAGCAATTTCATCAAATAAATTACTAGCAGTTTTTTCCAAACCATCATAAATTGTCGAAGCAAATAAAATAGTATCGGTTTCTTTAATTTTTACAAATTTATCAAAACCACGAACAATACGATTTAGATGCGAATATGGTTTTTCCTTTTCATCAGAAATCAATATAACAACATTATCATTATTAACTTCATTAATATTAGCAATTCTTTTTTTATCAAAACTAATGTGTTTTTCATCAATTGCTTTTTTGATTGTTTGTTCTAATTTCCGCCCTAAAATAATAACCTTGCGTTGTGTTTTTTCTACTTCATCAAATAATTCTTGAATACGGTATAACTCCGCTTGAAAAACATTAAATATAACGCGCTTTTCTGCCTTACTTAAAGTTGATTTAATAATTTGTGCAATACGATGTTTTGGTGCTGTCCAACCAGTCTCACAAGCAGACATTGTTTCACTTAATAAACAAAGAACCCCTTGTTTACCAATATAAGCTAGTTTTCCAACATCAGTTTTATAAGCACCAGCCATCGTTGAATCAAAAACATAATTTCCCGTATAAAAAATTGCCCCATCTTCAGTTGATAAAACATATCCAACCGCATCAGGAACGGAATGAGTTAATCGAATTGGAAAAATACTATTTTTACCAAAATTAATTTTTTTATGTGGTTTTATTTCTATTAAATTATTAAATTCAACATTACTTTCCGCCAAGTCGTTTTTTATCATGGCTATGGTAAACGAAGTTGCATAAATCATTATATCTGGCATATCAACAACCATATCAGCAATCGCGCCATATTGTTCCTCATGGCCGTGACTAATAAATATTCCTTTAATTCTTTCCCTATTTTCCATTAAATAATCATAATTAGGAATTATATAATCAACTCCTAACATGCGATCATCAGCATTTTTTAAACCGGCATCAAAAACAAAGATATCGTTATCAACTTCCACAATATACATGTTTTTACCATTTTCATTTTGGCCCCCCAAACTAAATATTTTTATTTTACTCATCTTTCTTCCTTTCCTAGCGCACTAATTATATCACATATCTGTTAACTTTTTTCACTCTTTTTAACATTAACATTATTTTATCAAAACCAGCTTCATCAATATAATCAAGTTCAACTAAATCTATTTTTAAATTATTAATTTGCAAATTATTAATTAAATCCATTAACTCAACATCAAAAATTACTAACGTCTCCTTGGTTAAAACTCCTGATAAATTAACTTTTAAAAATTCTTTTTCCACCTGCCAATTAATTTTTAACATACTGCCTCAATAAGACTGCCACTATAATTAAAATTCCGATACCAATATAATAATTACGAAAATTATCGTTTGATTTTACGGATTCTTCTTTTTTTTCTTCCGACACATTTTCTTCCTCATTAATGATGATATTTTTTTCTTCTTTTTCACTACTAATTTCTTTTTCATTATTATTTTCTTTTTCTTTAACTTCTTTATTATCTTCCGCTAACCAATCCTTGGCAAAATTTTTAACAGGATTATCTTTCAAAAAAAAATTCTCCTCGCTCTTTGTTTCGTTTTTTGAATTATCATTTTCTTCCGCTATTTCGCGATAACGATATTTCGTAATACAATAATCACTTTCTTCTTTTGTTGTTAAAATTGCTTGATATTCATAATTTTTATACAAATAAATTTTTTCCTGATAAAAAGTTTGTGAAAAATAACGACGTGTTTTGGTACTTTCTTCTAACTCATCAACCATTACTTTTTCATAATAACTTGGTTCGATTATTTTGGCATCATCTAACAAATGACGTTGATACCAGCTAAATTCCCCTTCATTATTACTAAACCAACTCCAAAAAACCGAACGAGTGAAAATATTATTTTGATCTCTCGTCGTCCATATTTCAAAGCGATTACCCCCGTGTTCATAATTACTAACAAACATATTAAAAGTTAAATGTTGAAGTTCATAATAATCACCTAAATCGATGATTAACTCTGATTCTTCTGTTAAGAAAAAACCTTCATAAAAAGCATTTTCGTTTTTTATTAAATAAGCTAATTCATTTGGACATTGTAAACATTCAACAGTATAATCAACTTTTTGATCATAATAAGCTATTATAACACGATTTAACATAAATTTGTCATCGGGACTGATATTATTACCTAAATGAACATAGCGGATTTCTTTTATATCTTCATAATAATAATTGGTCTTTTCTTCATAATCATCCATAAAATCATTTTCTTCTTGCCAATCACCATATTCAATTTTATAATCATCTAAATCATACTGCGCAAATAAAAAATCATTTTTTGGTAAATATTCAACTACTTTTTCTTCATAATAACAAAAATCTTTTGTTTCAACTTCAATCTTATCAGTAGCTATTATTTTTTCCTCCTGATAATCACTAAAAGCATTTAAAACCAAAAAATTACTAAAAAATAGTATTAATATTATTAATTTTATCATATTTTCCTCCTTATTAAACATATATAAGAAGAAAAATATTTTTCCTTTTATTTACACTGATAGATTGAGGTTGATGGTGGATATCCAAAAATCTTTTGCTTGCCATTTTCACTTGTTTTTTTAGATTCTTGATTTACATCAACACTCTTTTTAACCCAATCTAATAATCGCCTTTTTTCAACCTCATTTATTTGAGCATTATCAATTAGATCACATATTTTAACAAAAAATTCTTCATTACTCATCAATACACCTCACTTAATAACTACAATTTTTTTTAAAACCTTCATAAAATTTTTCAAAATTATCAGAAGCAATCGCTTGTTGAATATCCTCAGTTAATTTTATTAAAAAGCGTAAATTATGAATCGTTAAAAACCGGCCCCCTAAATTTTCATTACAAACAAATAAATGCCTAATATAAGCTTTCGTATATTTATTTTGACAAGTAAAGCAATCACAATCTTCATCCAATACTTGAAAATCATTTTTATATTTAACATTTTTTAAATTAATGCGCCCATATTTAGTAAAAGCATTAGCATGTCTTGCTAAACGGGTGGGAAGGACACAATCAAAAATATCAATTCCTCTTTTAACAGCTTCCAAAATATCAATTGGCTCGCCAACGCCCATTAAATATCTAATTTTATCTTCCGGCATAAAATCAATCGTATCATCAATCATTTGATACATTGTTTCTTTATCTTCACCAACACTAACACCACCTATGGCATAACCATCAAAACCAAGTTTAACAGTTTCCTCGGCACTTTCTTTTCGCAGTTGACGAAAAGCACCACCTTGAATAATACCAAATAAAGCTTGTTTTTGATTTTGATGAGCTTTTTTCCCCCGCCCTGCCCAACGAAGCGTTCGCGCTATGCTTTCTTGCATATATTCAAAACTAACTGGATAAGGTGGGCATTCATCAAAACTCATAATAATGTCAGCTCCTAATTTATTTTGGATTTCAATTGCTTTTTCTGGTGTTAAAAAAAGGTTTTGACCATCAATGTGACTTTTAAAAGCCACTCCTTCTTCAGTAATATCTTTTGGCCTGGCCAGTGAAAAAACTTGATAACCACCACTATCAGTTAATATCGGCCCTTGATAATTCATAAAATTATGCAACCCGCCGGCTTTTTCTATTACATCAACACCTGGTCGCAGCCACAAATGATATGCATTAGCTAAAATAATACCCGCGCCCAGTTCTTTTACTTCTTTTGCACTCAAAGTTTTAACATTTGCTAATGTTCCAACCGGCATAAACATCGGTGTTGTAAATTTGCCATGTTTTGTTTTTATTTCGCCTAACCTTGCTTTATAATTACTAGTTGATTTTTTTACTTTAAATTCCAACATAATTAAATTCCCTCAAATTAATTATATAATATTTTAACATTGAAAACAAACAAAAAGAACAAATTGTTCTTTTTTATTTCATATGTTTGTTCATTTGGTTCATCATCTGATTTACTTGTTTTTGACTTGGTGTTCTTCCCATTTGAGCCATCATTGCTTTAATCATTTGTTCATTAATGGGCGGATTTTCTTTTAATTGTTTTTCCATAAATTTACGGGCGATAAAAAACCCAGCCACTAAACCAACAATTAATCCTCCTAAAATTTTCAAAATATCAAATAATAATTCCATACTCATACAAAATCCCTCCCTACTAACTTAGTGTATCAAATTATCAGCACATTAACAACTAAAATAAATGCCTAATTTGTTTTTTTAAGTTTTCAAAATCAAATTTAAAATGCTTTAAAACATCTTCGCTACTACCACTTATACCAAATGAATCAATCGTTAACAAATATTTAGAACTGTAAACATATTTTTCCCAACCATAAGAACAACCCGCCTCAATAACAACTTTTCGCACTCCGGTGGGGAGGATGCTTGCTTGATATTTTTTGGACTGTTTTGCAAATAATTCCCGCGCAGGCATACTAACAACCCGTAAATCAATTCCTTTTTCTTTATACAAATCATTAGCAATATTAACAGCCGACATAACTTCACTACCAGTAGCAATTAAAATACCATGTAATTTCTTTTCCTTACGAATAATATAAGCCCCTTTAAAAACTTTTTTAATACGCGTGTTTCGTTGTTTCCGTACTTTACTTCTACTTAAAACAATTGCACTCGGATGTTGATTTGTTAAAGCATATTGATAAGCACCAATAACTTCCTTAATATCAGCCGGTCGAAAAACAGTTAAATTAGGGGTGCTTCTTAACATCGCAAGTTGTTCAATGGGCTGGTGGGTTGGACCATCAGGTCCAATATTAATAGCATCATGAGTAAAAACAAAAATACTAGGAATATTCATTAATGCTGCTAATCGAATGGCTGGTTTCATATAATCAGCAAATGTTAAAAAAGTCGAACAATAAGCCGATAATCCTGATAAAACAATACCGTTTGTTACACTTCCCATCGCATGCTCACGAACGCCATACCAAATATTACGCCCCCGATAATTATGACTCGAAAAATCACCTAATTTATCAAAATACATTTTTGTCGAACTACCAACATCAGCACTACCACCGATAAGAGATGTGTTTTCTGCTAAAATGCGCGCTAAAATTTTACCGCCACTTTTTCTTAACGGTTCATATTCTTCATAAAGATCTTGAAAATCCATTGTCACATCTATTTCATCATAAAAGTTTTTACTATTCATACATTTACTAGCCATTATTTTATTTTGCGCATATTGATATACATCATCCGGAACAAAAAAACAATTACTAATGCCAAAATCTTCTTTTAGCTTGCGAATATCTTCTTTTGCTAACGGTTGGCCATGCGCAGCATTACTTCCCGCCAAAGAAGTTCCCTTGCCAATAATCGTCTTTATTTCAATTAAAGAAGGTTGGTTTGTTTCCTTAGCTTGATTAATTGTTTCATTTAAATTAGTCAAATTTTCACCATTTTCCACTAAAAAATAAGCAAAATTTATACTTGCCATGCGCTTTTGCATATTTTCGGAAAATGCTTTGTTTAATAAACCATCAAGCGTAACATCATTAGCATCATATAAAATAATTAAATTATCAAGTTTTAAATGACCAGCCAAAGATAACGCTTCATAAGCAACCCCTTCCATCAAATCACCATCACTACACAAAACATATATTTTATTGTCAATATCTTGGTATTTTGCTGCTATCGCCATCCCAACAGCATGAGCAACTCCTTGTCCAAGCGGTCCGGTTGCTGTTTCAACGCCAATGTCTAGATCATATTCCGGATGACCAGGTGTTTTCGATCCTACTTGGCGAAACTTTTTTAAATCTGGCATTGTAAGTGGCCAGCCAAAAATATGTAAAGTAGCATATAATAATGCCGAACCATGACCGGCTGATAAAACAAAACGATCGCGATTATTATTTTGCCGATTATGAATATCCGTAGCCAAATGATTAGCATAAACACTGTAAATTATTGGGGCGGCAGATAAAACAATGCCAGGATGACCACTGCCCGCTTCATCAATCATATCAATTGCTATTGATTTAATATAATTTATAACTTTTTGATCCAAAACTAACACCTACTCTACTATTAAAAATTATAACAAAAAAAAAGGAAAATAACAATTCATTATTTTCCTAGTAAAGTATAATACTCGAAATCTTCTTTTTCTAAAATCTCATAATATACTAACATTGATTGATCAGAGTCATCATTACTATATTCCTCTTCATTAATTCCTACTAAAATAATAATCATAAATAATAGTGAAACAAAAGCAATAATCTCCTTACTTTTAATAATTTCTAACATAATTATTCCTCCTTTTCATCTTCACCATAACACGAACAAATGTTTGTGTCAACAAAAAAATGAACAAATGTTTGCTTTTTACAAAAAAATGTGTTAAACTGTAAAGTAATAAAGGAGGCCTTTAAATGAATTTAACCAAAAGACAAAATGACACCCTTGATTTTATTAAGAAATACCTAGCGGAAAATGGTTATCCCCCTACTGTTCGCGAAATAGCAAAAGCATTAAATATTTCCTCACCGGCTACTATCCATACCCACTTAGCAAAATTGTGTGAAAAAGGTTTAATCGCTAAAAAAAGCGAGAAAAATCGCGCTTTGGAACTAAAAGTCGATAATGAGTATCTCAACCAAGAAAATGCCGTTGTTAACCTGCCCTTATTAGGAACTGTTACAGCAGGAAGCCCAATTGAGGCGATTGAAAACCCGCATGAATTTTTCCCAATTCCTTTTGCAGAAATAACGGAAAATAAAGATTTTTTTGCACTTACTGTTCGTGGCGATAGCATGATTGAAATTGGTATTTATGATGATGATATTGTTATTGTCGAAAAAACTGAAGCCGTTAAAAATGGTGATTTAGTGGTAGCGATGACCGATGAAGCCGAAGTAACTTTAAAAACTTTTTATCGGGAAAAAGATCATATTAGATTACAACCAGAAAATAAAAATTATCAAGCAATTAAAATAACTAGTGGCAAAATTCTTGGTAAAGCCGTTAAATTATACCGCAATTTATAAAAGATGCTTTCGCATCTTTTTTTATTTTGCATTTATTAAAGCTGTTATAGCATCTAAAATTAATAAACCGAATAAAACAGCAATAAATATTTTATTGAAAAAAAACACCACACCAAGCAAGCCAACAACACAAACAATAATTGTTCCAATCGGCCTTAATATTTTTTCATTAATATTTTCCATTTAAACCTCCTTAATTAAAAAAACCTAAATATAGCAAAAACGCTGTAAAAAGAATTGTAATTATAATCGCATTAATGCGCTCAAAATTATCAGTTTTATGTTCTATCCCCACAACCGCTGCTAACATAACACCGGAAAGCAATCCACCAATATGAGCAGCATTGTTAATTCCCGAGATAGAAAAACCAATAAATAAATTAATTACTATTAAAGGAATAATATAAGAACGCAAAAAGTTTCCTAAAAAGGCTCGGTGGTGATAACCAAAATATAGCGTTGCACCTAATAAGCCAAAAATCGCTCCACTAGCGCCAGCACTAACCCCTTCAAAGAAAAGCATTGACATTAAACTAGCAAAAATGATTGTTCCCAAATAAATTATTATATATTTAACGCGGCCAAAAAAGTTTTCGATTTGCGGTCCAATAATATACAAAAAGTAATTATTAAATAACAAATGTAAAATACCAATGTGAAGAAAACCACTTGTTAGCAAACGAAAATATTCACCAGCTCTAATTAATGGTGGGTAACTAGCACCAAAATTTATTAATGTTTGAATATGAGTGCTCCCCTGACCTAACACATACATGGCGAAAAACAATACAACATTAATAGCAATTAAAGTATAAGTGACAATGGGAAAATCTTTAGAAAAAACGGCTTCACTTTTTCGCGCCTCTTTTAAATTTTTTCTATTTATTTCATTAGATATTTTCATTAATAATTTTTCTCCTTTTTCAACAAACTTTGTTTTTTCTTCAATATTAGGAAATGCATCTATTACTAATTGATTATGATAAATATCATCAATTTTTTTCATATTAATATTGACCATATTATTTGTTTGCTTTTCCAACGTTAAGTTTTCATTTATATTTGTAAAAACATTTAATACTTTAACATTGAACATAAAAGTTTTCTTTTTAATATTGCTAACAATATAATTTGTTTTTTGATAATCATAATCAAGTTGTTCAACATTATGAATATAATTTGAAGCAATTCTAATAACATTATATTTTGCTTTTGTTTTTTCAAGCCAAACTTCATCTTTACTACCATGAACAACAATTATATTATATCCTTGCTCAACAATAAAATAATATAATAATTTTAAAGTTTTTTCATCAGTTTTCGTTTTTATTTGATGCATTTTTATCACCTCCAGCACATAAATCTAAAAGTTTATTAAAACTTAATGGCGGTTCAATAGTAAAAGACATTTCTTTTTTTAAAATAGGATGATTAAAAGTTAGTTCCTTAGCATGTAAACACTGACCGCTATCATCTATTTTATCATAATGACTGTAAACTGGATCATTTACAACCGGAAAACCTATATATTGCATATGCACCCTAATTTGATGAGTTCTTCCTGTTTCCAACGTAATTTCTAATAAAGTTGTTTTTTCATAACGAGTCAAAACTTTAAAATGGGTAACAGCCCTTTTACTATTTAAATTCGATACGGTATAACGTTGCCGATTTTTACTATCGCGTCCAATCGGTGCATCAATTGTGCCACTTTGATTTTTAATAACACCCCAAACAAGAGCAATATATTGGCGTTTTATTTTTTTGCTTTTAAAATCATTTGCTAACTTTAAATGAACATCATCAGTTTTCGCCACTAATAATAAACCACTCGTATCAGCATCTAAGCGATGAATAATGCCTGGTCTTTTAGCATCAACTTGACTCAGGTTTTTGCCATAAAACAGCAAGCCATTAACCAAAGTATTATTTTCGCCTCCGGCACCAGGATGAACCACCAAACCTTTTGGTTTATTAACAACCATTAAATAATCATCTTCATAAACAAAATCTAATGACATTTTTTTTGGTTTCAAAGATTCATCTTTTTCATTAATTTCACTAATCGTAATCTCATCTTTTTCATTAACTTCATAATTATTCTTAACAACTTTATTATTTACTTTTATTGCACCATTTTGTATCATCTTTTGAACTTTACTCCGACTAAGATTTAACTCTGGCGCTAAAAAAGTGTCAATTCTAACATTATCTTTATTAACTATTATCTTCATGAGTAGGACTCCAACCAATAAAAACAAAAATACCAATGGCAGCACAAACAATAAAAACATCTGCTAAATTAAATATTGGAAAGTTATAGCCGATTATTTTAAAAGATAAAAAATCAATTACATAACCATGAAAAATACGGTCAGTTAAATTTCCTAAAATGCCACCTAGTAAAGCTCCTAAAAAAATAATTTCAAACTTCGAAAATGTTTTTTTTCGCAGAAATAATAAATAAATAAAAAGCAATGAAAATAAAGAAACGACAATTAAAAAATAACGACTATCTTGAAACAAACTAAACGCTGCACCTGTATTTTGCGCATGAAAAAAAGAAAAAAACGAAGGAATAATTTCTATACCACTATTTAGTTCAATATTATTTACAATTATTAATTTTGATGCTTGATCAAGCAACAAAAAAAACATTGATAAGACAATAATTTTCGACATAATATCACCACGTATAATTATAACATAAAAAAAAAGCATTCACAATTTATTATTTCACAAAAAAAAGAAGCTAATTAGCTTCTTCTAAGGCGCTTGCTGTGGCATTTACTAATTCTGTAATAATCATTGTCGCACCTGAGACAGCATCAACATCAACTTCTCCTTCATCATCATAACTAACCCAATCAAGGCCTTGTTCTGTGACAATTTTCTCTTCTAACGCTTCAGCTTGCTCATCCCATTCGGCACCACCAGGAATAACACCTATTTGTTCAGAACGCCATCGCATATTATAATCATCACCTAAAGCCTTTTTAGAATGAGGAATCCCATCTTTTATGTATGTGGCATCTAAATAAACATTAGCAATAAAACCATTTTCATCAACAAAAACTACCGCTGTCGCCACCCCAGCATAATCACCTTCTTCTTGAACATAATACCCGGTATACATTCCTGGTGTATAATCACCTTCTATAACATCATTATCTTCAACTGGCACACAAGCGGCTAACAAAAACACAATTCCTAAAAATAACAAAATCTTTTTCATTTCTACCTCCTATAATAATTTTATTTTACAATAAAAAAGAAAAAAAGACAAGCATTCTAATTTTGTTTGTTGACAGTATTGATGTCAAAATAAACAATTAAATTTTTCGCCAACAAACCAACTATTATTCCCGAAGGAATTGACAATAACATAACAATTGGCAGATAGTTAATTATTTGCCATGATTCAAGAAAAAATACCGCAAAAAAGATCTGCCCCATTCCATGACCAATCGCACCAATTAAACTAACACCCACAATAGAAAACTTATTAAATTTTTTAAACAAAGCCATTACCAAAACACTAACAAGGGCACCTGATAAACTAAAGAAAAAAGTAACACTAAAAAGTCCCGTTCGTAAAATTGCCACCAGTAAAACTTTTCCTAAAGAAATAAATAAGGCTTCTTTAAAACGAAAAACGTATAAAGCAAAAACAATTACGACATTAGCAAGTCCTAATTTAAACCCAGGAATAATACCACCAAAAAGCGGAAAAAAACTTTCAATAATACTAATTACCACTGCTAATGTTAAAAGCATAGAAAGTTGCATATGTTTTTTTAATTGTAACATTTTTTCACCTAACTATCGTATCAACCGCATCATCAGCGACCATTTCAATGACAACGCGATTAGGAAGACAAACAATAATATCATTTCGCCATCCCATATTAGAACAAATATTTAAAGGACTGGTTTCTTCAACAACCCGCGCTTGATAATCTTTTACTTCAATTACTACCAATCCTAAATCACCCTCAACCTCGAAATATCTAGTTTCTTCTTTTCCTAATTCAATTGTTTTTATAACTTCACCATTATATTTTATAACAGCATTTTCGGAATTAACATTATTAAAACTAAAATAAAAAAAACTAATAAAAAGAATTAATAAAAACACCATTCCAAAATCATATTTATTCATATTGACTAAATCCTTCGCTTCGCACTAATTGATAATCTTTTGTATACCAAACTGCTTCGGCATCATATTGTGATAATAATTTTTTCCCCTCTTCTAAAGACATTACAAACAAAGCCGTTGTTAAAGCATCTGCTAAAAGACTATCTTCGGTTATTACCGAAACACTTAAAAAATAATCCGCTGGAAATAAGGTTTTAGGATTAATAATATGATGAAATCTTTGTCCTTCCATTTCAAAAAAACGCTCATAGCCACCACTAGTACTAACATTTACTCCTTCCCCATTTACAATTAATAAATTGCCATCCTCAATAGGGTGTTTGATACCTATTCTATAAGCATCTTCACGATAGGATTCGCCAACCAAAACCTGCCCACCAGCATTAATAATATATTTTTCATATCCTTCTTTTTCCAATAATTCGCCAGCTTTTTTTACAGCATATCCCTTCGCTAATGATCCTAAATCAAGATTAACTCCTTGCGATATTTTATTTTCCAATAATTCTATATCTTGATAAGTAAATTCTAAAAGTTCTTCTTTTTGCGGAATAAAATCATCAGCCAAAATTCGCTCTTTCCAAAAATCAATTAGATCACCCATCATAATATTTAAACGGCCATCCGTTTGATCATAAAATTGCCTACCATAATCAATAAGAAAAGCTAATTCTTCATCAATTTCTAAATATTCTTCATCCATATTATTAACATCATAAACATTAATAACTCCCTTACAACTATCATAGCGATCAGTTAAACAATGATAATAATTAAACAATTCCTCAATTTCTTCCAAAATTACTTCATCTTTGTCTTCATTATATATCCTTATATTGACATATGTATCCATAACAAAAAAAGAAGTTTCATTTTTTACGTATTCCTTTTCATTACATCCTACTAATATCAAAATGATAAAAACAAATAAAAATTTCATGGTATCACCTTTTTTATTATACTATAACAAAAAAGAATAAGAAAGTCTTATTCTTTGTATTTTAATTTTAAAATTTAATCCCAAATACTATCATCAGCAGGATCATAATTTTTATCATAACCTCCCCAACGTATGATAACAATGCCTGTTCCACCCGTACTAATTTCACCACCATGGCCCCCTCCACCACCACCAGTATTATCTATCCCACTCTGACCATGAGCTCCACCACCACCTAAACCTGGGCTTCCAGGATCTGCAAGTGAATGGCCACCGGCACCACCTCCAGCATACCAAAATCCAAAAAATTCTAATCCGTCACCACCACCACCTCTACCACCAGACACACCACCAGCTCCACCACCTCCAACAACCAACACTTCTACTTCCTCCTCTACCCCTGGTGTTATTTCATAATCGCCAGGAGTTTTAAAAACAATCATTCCTTGTTCTGGTGTACCATCAAAAAAATCGACCCCATCTAAAGATGCCGGATCTGCACCAAAAATCAAAACCATCTCTTCTCCCAAGGTGCAACTTCCTTCATATACAAAAGTAGTTATTGTTGTATCATCATAATCTTTTATCACACACCACTGCCCATCATGAACAGCCATTGCTACTTCACATGTTTCATTTACATATATGGTTCCCTCTTTCGGGCCCCGTCCAGCATAATTTACTTCTTCAAAAGCAACATAGTCACTAAAACTAATTTCCTTTGCGCTAACTTCATCATTTAATAAATCGACCACGCAATCATTTTCGACAGCTTTTATTATTCCTCTAGCACTAGCCTCAAAAGCACCTTTGCGGGCATCATTTATAATATTTAAAATAATAGGCATGATAATTAATAAAATAATTGCTAAAATAACAATTACTGCTAATAATTCAATTAAAGTAAAACCTCTTTTTTTAATATAAAATAATTTCTTCACTACTGTACTCCTTATTATTTTATTATATTATAGCATAAAAAAAAGTAATCAAAAAGAGAATTATAAACTTTAATTCTCTTTTATTATTATAAACAAGCCTATGGATTTGTCACACTATCATCGATAGGATCATAATTTTTGTCATAACCACCCCAACGAATTATGACTATGCCAGAGCCACCAGCTCCGCCATAACAATGTATGGTCTCTGTCCCATGACATCCCGCGCCACCACCACCAGATCCAGTATATAGCTGGGCATTTTCACCATTATCAGGTCTTCCTAGGCCACCATCACCACCACCAGCATTTCCTAAACCTCTAATCCCGGAAGAATCTATGTTTCCACCACCACCACCACCGGCATAATCAAAACCAAAATAAGACAAACCTAACCCACCATCTCCCGCAATACTACACTCTGCATTTTTTCCAATATTACCAGCTCCACCGCCGCCTCCTCCTCCCCGGGTATTATAACTACACGATCCTGAACCAGAACCGCCATCATTTCCATATCCACCATTAAAATGAGTCGGTTGCAAAGCGCTGCCGCCACTCCCTGATAAACCGCCACCAGATCCAGAACCACCTGAAAACCCATTTCCTGAGCCTGATCCTCCTCCACCACCAAGAGTTTCAATTGATCCAAACATCGAATTTTCACCTGTATCTCCTGGAGCATCTTTTTGTCCCGCGCCACCAGCACCCACCAAAAGAGATAATGCGCCACTTTCTAAAGCAAATGCATCATTATAATATAAACCTCCTGCACCGCCGCCAGCAGTTCCTCTATTATCTGTATGTGAACCACCTGCACCTCCCCCTGCAACAACTAAAACCTCTACTTCTCCCCCCTCTTTTAAATAAACCTGTGTAATGCCAATTTCTTTAAAAACCAACATATGTCCTCCTTCACCATCTTCATCATAAAAAGCTTTATTATCATCAACGTAGATAAAATCATCATATATAGTTAAGTCTTCTACACTATCATCGGTAGGGTCATAATTTTTATTATAACCTCCCCAGCGAACTATTATAATACCAGAACCACCATCACCACCATAACAATGTATGTCCTCTATCCCGTGACATCCCGCGCCACCACCACCAGAACCAGTATATGGTTGAGCATTTTCACCGTCATCAGGGCTTCCTAGACCGCCATCACCACTACCAGCATTTCCTAAACCTCTAATCCCGGAAGAATCTATGTTTCCACCACCGCCACCACCGGCATAATCAAAACCAAAATAAGACAAACCTAACCCACCATCTCCCGCAATACTACACTCTGCATTTTTTCCAAT
>PWLE01000037.1 GCA_003559495.1 Mollicutes bacterium | reverse complement strand
TCATTATATCACCCCCCCCCGAAAAAAAGCAATTTTTTTTAAAACCGCTAAAATCAAATTAAAAATTCATTAAAAAAATTAATAATAAATTAGCAATTTAACAAAGTTTTCTAAAAATCCCCAAAACTCTTTACACTAATTTTATTTTCTAACAAAAAAAGAGCAAAATATTTTGCTCTAACAATATGGACTAATAACTTTTCGCAAAAATGTTCCTCCAAAACGACCAATTTCTAGTAAAAAATCAATACTAATACTTAAAACAAAGAAAATAACGGGCGTAAGAAGTAACATCACCAACACTCGCCACCAACGATTCTGCTTTATAAGGGACATAACGTTCCTAAAATAATTCGTCGCAAACCAGAACCAAGGCTACGTCCCGTTTCTAATAAAGAATCAACTAGTCGTGCGATGGCGTTAACCATAGTTCCTGTTAAACCTCCTTTTATTTTAATTAGTTCATATTTATTTAATTCTTGCATTTTTTCCTCCTTTAATTACATCTTAATGGGCGGATAAAACCGTCAATAACACCAATTAAGAAAACAATTCCAGCACCTATAGCTAGTAATTTTCCTAATGAAATACTACCACCCTTTATTTTTAATAATTTGGTTTTTGATAATTCTTTCATTATATTTGCTCCTTTATGTATTTTTTTAATTGTTTAATTAAAGTTGTTTTTTCTTCTTCAATTATTATTTCAATAAAATTAGTTTCTTCAATTGATGTTGTTATTGTTATTTCTTGATAAAATTGCCAATTTTCATCGCTTTTTTCACTAACCAAAATTGCTAAAATTTCAAAATCAATTATGCGTTCATTAACCTTTATAACTTTATGTGCTAAATTTACCGTTTTCGAATCAGGTAGAAAAAAAGTCGCCTGACCGGCCTCATTATAAGCATACACCTTTGTTGTTGGTGTATAATAATAAAAATAAGCAAAAGAAAAAAATAAAATTAAAAATAAAGTAATAATAATAATTGCTTTTTTTACTAATAACAATAAATTATATTGATATAAAACATTATATTCAGCATGCATAATTCAAATTACCACCTTGACAATAATAAACATGATCAAATAAATTTCGGTTATTTAACCGATGGGAAATAATAATAAAAGTTGTATCAGCAAAATGATGAAATATTTTTTTTAAAATAATTTTTTCTAAAGAAACATCCATTTCGCTAAATCCTTCATCAATTAAAACAACTTTATTGCTACTAAGCAAAGCTCTTGCTAAAGCAATTCTTTGCCGCTGACCGCCAGAAATATTGTGACTATTTTCTTCAATTATCATATTAACACCTAATTCATGATCCAAAAACTTATCAATCTGACACCATTTAATTAATTGTTTTATTTTTTTATGTGATTTTGTTTTTATTTTCAAATTATTTAATAATGTATCATTAAATAATTTTTCTTTTTGCGAAACAAAAGTAATGTTTTTTGCCAAAAAACCCTCCTCATAATCGTTAATATCAATTCCTTCATAAAAAACTTTAAAACGAGGAATTTGATAATACTTTTTTAAAATTTTTAACAAAGTGCTTTTACCACTACCACTAGCACCATGAATAATAATTTTTTCGCCCGGTTTAATATTTAAATTTATTTTTTTTAAAACTAAACTTAAATCATCATAAGAATAACTTAAATTTTTGATAATAATATTTCCTTTTAAAGGTTTTTTAACATATCCACTTTGCTTACTCTTACAAAAAAGTTCTGAGATGCGTCGCAAGGCATTTTTCATTTCTTGATAATCAACATCAAATTCAATTAATGATTTAATAGGATCGATAAAATAAAAAAACAAGGTATTAAAAGTTAAAAGGGCGCCAATTGTTAATTTTTCATCCATAATTAGAAGTGCTCCATAATATATTAAAATCAAAAAACTAAAAGATGAAATAAATTTTTTTAATATATTTTGACTATTTTGCAAATCATCAAATTGCTTAGTAGATAAAAGTAATTTATTTTGTTTTACTGCTAATTTTTGATAAGAACTCTTTTCAACTCCTAAACCTTTTATTGTTTCATAATTACTAATTAACTCAACCGCATAAGTATTAACACTCGCTTTTTCTTCTTGCATTAAATTAATATAGCGACGATAACTACTACGATAAATTAAAATCAAGCCAAGAAAAAAGATAAATAGAAAAATAGTAATATAAAATAATTGACTAGATAATAAATATAAAAAAAACAAAGCGCATAATGTTATTGGCAAATCGATAAATAAAACGAATAAAACTGTGGCAATCATATTTTTTACTACTTGTAAATCATGAATGCGTGAAACAATTTCTCCGGTAGCATAACTACAATAATATTTATAAGGAAGTGATATAATGTTTTGAAAAGTATGAAGCGAAATTGCTGAATCAATCTTCATTTTAATAAAAATTAAAATTTTATTTTTAAAAAAATTTGCTATCAAATACAAAAGATTAATAAAAACAAAACAAACAAAAATTAAAAAAAGATAGTTAGGATAATTATTTGCTATTAAAGCATCTATAATAAACTTAAAATAATAAGTGTTAGCAATTGAAAAAAGCGTTGTTAATAAAGCTAGGGGGATTAAATATTTTATTTCTCTTTCAATTAATGAAAAAATGTTGCTAATCGTAATTGCTTGTTGATCTTTAAATTTGGGCAGTTGTTTTCGGGGGGTTAAAACAATTATAATATTATTCCATATTAATAAGAATTCCGCCCAATTTAATTTTTTTATCTTGCTAGCTGGATCAGCAATAATAATATCATTTTTTCTAATTTGATAAATAACAACATAATGTTGATAAGATTTAGCAATTGTTACATGAGCAATTGCTGGCGTTTTTATTTTTAATAAATCAGACTTTTCGCATCTTATTCCTTTTGCTTTAAAACCAATTTCCGAAGCAGCCTTTATAATATGAAATGCCGTTGTTCCTTTTTGACTTGTTTGCGTAATTTCACGAACATATCCTAATGACATCTGACCTTTATAATATTTTATAATCATTAAAAGCGAGGCTGCGCCACAATCCATTATTCCTTCTTGGCGAACAAAAGGAAATTTTCTTAACATAATCACCTCCTTGTCAAATAATACCTTTTTATTATTTTTTTTCCTTTAAAAAAAAATGGAAAATTCCATTTCTTTTAAAATTGACATTGATTACAATCGCGTTCGCAATATTTCAAATCCTTATCTTCGATATTTTCTTGCAAGAAATCAGCTAACTTTTGTAATGTATGACAAGAAACCGAATGACGAATATTTTCCACATCCGCACAAGCTGATGCCTCATCAATATCTAAAATATTAACAAAAAAACTATATAATAAACGATCTGTTTGTTTAATATTTTCCACATATTGTTTTCCTTTTTCAGTCACCACAATTGGTTTTTTATAATTAATTAAAGATAGTTCGGCTAATTTTTTTAACCCCTTAACAACACTTGGCTTGCTACACTTTAAATGTTTAGCAAGTTTTGTTACTGTTACATCAAAGTTAATATCAGCAATTGCTTTTAAATATTTTATTTGTGATTTGCTCAAATTTTTCATCCTATCGATCCTTTCATTTCATTTTTCAAAAGAGCGTTAAACTCAGCCGCATATTCCATTGGTAATTCACCAGCAAAAACATCTAAAAAACCACCAATAATTATTTCGCTCGCTTGTTGATAACTAACCCCTCTTGACATAATATAATACAAGGCCTCTTCTGATAAAGAAGAAACTTTTGCTTCATGGGTAATTTGCGAACTACCATTGCCAACTACATTTAAAGGATAAGTATGTGCTTTTGCTTTATCATCTAAAAGCAATGTATCACAATCAACATTTGATTTCGCGTTAACAGCCTTTTTGTCATGTTTAATTAATCCTCGATAAGTAGCAAAACCCGTGTTTTGAACAATTGATTTAGCAATAATATTAGAAGATGTATTACGCCCCAAATGAATCATCTTTCCTCCCATATCCTGCTTTTGCTTTTGCGAGGCCATCGAAACCGAAACCATCTTCGCAGAAGAATTATCACCTTTTAAAATAACCGCCGGATATTTCATATTAATCAGCGAACCAATATTACCATCAATCCATTTAATATGAGCATTTTCTTCCATTAATGCTCTTTTTGTAACAAGGTTATAAACGTTTTTTGACCAATTTTGTAATGTAATATATTGACAAAAAGCATTTTTGTGAACAAAAATTTCCACCACCGCCGCATGTAGGGCGTTAGTGCTATAAGTAGGTGCTGTACAACCTTCAATATAAGAAAGTTTAGCTCCTTCATCAACAATTATTAACGTGCGCTCAAATTGTCCCATTTTTTCGGCATTAATTCGAAAATAAGCATGTAATGGTTTACTTAAACTTACTCCGGGAGGAATATATATAAAAGTTCCACCAGAAAAAACAGCACTATTTAAAGCCGCATATTTATTATCATCGTTAGTAACTAACTGACCAAAATATTTTTTTATTAAATCATAGTGTTTTACAATTGCCGTTGTCATATCGGTAAAAATTACCCCTTTATCAGCTAATTCTTTTTCTAAATTATGATAAACAACTTCTGATTCATATTGGGTTGCTAACCCAGATAAATATTTTTTTTCGGCATCAATAACGCCAATATCTTGAAAGGTATCTTTTATTTTTTTATTAACCTTTTGCCAATCGTCACTTTTAACTTGCTTAGGATCTAAATAATAAATAATATCGGAAAAATCAATTTTTTTTAAACTCGGTCCATAGTTGGGGTTTTTCAATTTGTGAAAATTTTCTAAGGCTTGCAAGCGAAAATTTAAAATCTCAACTGGTTCATTTTTTTCGCGACTTAATTTTTTTACTAACTCCCGTCCTAATATTTTAAAATCTTTCATTGTTAACTCCTAATATTTCGAATAATGCTTTATATGGTAAAGTAACACATTTTATACGCGCTGGGGTTTTACTAACACTTGACAAAGCATTTGCATCTTTTAAAATTTTTTTTTCATAATTTTCATTATTCAACATTCGATAAAAATTATCTGCTATTTTCAAAACATCATTAATATCTTTATTTTTAATCAGTTCACTCATTATCGAAGCCGATGCCATACTAAGCGCACATCCCGTTACTTCATAGCGCACATCATCTATTTTATTTTCTCGCCTTTTTAAATAAAGCGTAATAATATCACCACAAGCAGGATTTTTTACAACCGCTTTTTGATAACTACTATTTTTTCCTTGATTACGAGGATTTTTCATATGATCAATTACTATTTCCCGCATTATTTCTTTAGAATATAGCATCAACATAATCGCCTCTTTTCATTAATACTTGTAAGAACTTTTCGCATTCTTCTTTATTATTATAAAGAGCTAAACTAAGACGAAGGGTTGCACTAACATTCATTTTCGCCATTAACGGTTGCGCACAGTGATGTCCCGCCCGCATAATAATCTTATGTTTATCAAAAAAAGTTGCTATATCATGGGCGTGAACATCTTTAACATTAAAAGTTATAATACCACTATCGACTTCTTTTTCATTATAAATAATAATATCATTCATTTTTTTCATTTCTACTAACAAATATTTTCTTAATTCTTTAATATGTTTATTTACTTTTTCATATCCTAAATCGAAAAAATAATCAATTGCTACGTCCATAGCAATTACTTCCGGAATCATCATAGTGCCCGCTTCAAACTTAGCCGGCGCTTTTTTAAAGTTTGTTAAATCATATGTAACATCCAAAACCATTTCGCCACCAAATAAAACTGGTTCATAATCATTCGCATTATTAATATATAAAACACCAACTCCAAGTGGTCCATAAAATTTATGTGCCGAAAAAGCATAAAAATCAATTGCTAATTTTTTAACATCAATCATTTCATAAAGAATCCCTTGTGCGCCATCAACAACAAAATAAAATTCAAATTTTGTTTTTAATTTCGCAATGGCTTTCAAATCACTTTTTTTTCCTAGCACATTTGTTTTTTGACTAATAGCAACTATCTTTGTATTCTCATTAATATTATCAACCACTTTTTCAAAAGGAACAACTTTAAAAACACAATTACATTTTTTTGCTAATTGTTGCATAGTAACATAAACAGCATGATGTTCTTCATCACTAATTAATATTTCATCACTTGCTTTTAATTGCTTTTTTAATAGTTGCGCTGTTAAATTAATACCCTCGGTGGTTCCTTTCGTGAAAACAATTTCATCTTTACGAGCATTAAATAATTTTGCTATTTTTAACCTCACATCTTCATATTTTTGGGCGACTTGATATCCTAATGAATCAACGCCACGATTCATATTAACACTGTAGTTTTCATAATAATCTACTAAAGCATCAATAACTTTTTTTGGTTTAAAAGTAGTGGCAGCGTTATTAAAATAAACATATCCATGTTGTAACATGGGAAAATCTTCCCGGTTCATATTACCATCTCCTCTATTTCTTGATAATATTTAACATTATCAGTAATTAATAAACTTTTTACAATTAGTTCTTTTGCTTCTTTTTTATTAAGTCCTCTTGTTTGCAAATAGTAAATCTCTTCATCAGTTACTTTACTAAAAATTGCCGCATGTTGAGCATTTATTTTATGATGATCCGTTTTTAAAATCGGTTGCAAGCGCGCGCTTACTTTTTTACTTAAAGCAATAACTTTTGTTTTTTGCAAAGCCTGCGCATTTTTACAATGCTTTTTAACATGCGTGGCAATTAATAAATCAGCTTTCGCACTATTATCAGCAATTACTAAGCAATCTGCTTTAGATTTTGAATCACTCGTATAATGAACAATATCCATTTTGTTTTTTATCTTTTCTTTCGTAAAACCTTTGTGGTTAATATTAATTTCACTTTCATCTAATAAAATTTTATTAGATTGGTTTATTTTTGCTAATAAATTTAATTGATACAAATTAACCTTAGCTTTTTTTAAATTTAATTTTTGCTTCATCGTTACTTTTCCTTGCAGGAAAAAACGCAAATCAACTTGAGCATTTATAACATCAAAATTTAATTTTAAATTACTATTATTGCTTTTAATTTCTATTTCACAATCTTTAGTAATAGAAAAATTAATTGTTTCTTTTTCTTTAAAAAAGTAAGAATAAAAATTTTTTTTAGTAATATTAATTTGTTTCATAATAACCTCGTTTTTCAATATCATAAGCAAGATCTAAATCACCAGTTTTTACAATCCTACCATCACGCATAATATGAACATAATTAGGCTTAATATATTCTAAAATTTTTGAATAATGGGTTATTATTAAAATACTAATATCATTTTCTTCTTGATAATATTTTTTAATCTCCTTTGTAACAAGTTTTAGCGAATCAACATCCAATCCTGAATCTAATTCATCGAGAATAATAAACTTTGGTTTTACAACTTTTAAATGCATAATTTCATTTCGTTTCTTTTCACCCCCAGAAAAATCAACATTCACCATTCTTCGCAAATAATCAGAAGGCATTTGTAATATTTTTTTCTCTTTTTCGATATTTTCATACAAACTAAATAAAGGCATATCATTCGACCTTGCATTAACAACTGCTTTTAAAAATTGCAAATTACTAACTCCTTCTAGTTGTAGAGGATATTGCATTGCTAAAAAAATCCCTTTGCGGGCTCGCTCATCAACTGGCATCTTATTAATTATTTCATTTTTAAAAACAATATCACCTGCTGATAACTTCACATTTGGATGACCCATAATAACTGAAGATAAAGTTGACTTCCCTGCTCCGTTAGGTCCCATAATAACATGTATTTCACCGGCATTAATTTTTAAATTAAAATTATTAACAATTAATTTATCCTTAATCTTCACTTTTAAATCTTTTAGTTCTAACATAAAACTCTCCTTTGTTAGCGTTGGCTAATTATTTTGAAAAATATAAAAGACATTGCTGTCTTTTATAATTATATATAATTTTTACATTTTTGTCTAGCATAAAATTTATTTTTTCTTGGACTCTTTTTATTCATCTTTTATACAGCGAACGGCCATGCCATAAGCCGCAGTCGAATGCGCATTAGATCTCCCAATCCTTGATTCCCCATCATAAATATATCGCCGCCACGGATTACTAGAAGTTTTTGTTGATGTCCATAACAAAGTATATTGATCAATATACCCACAGTGTGCAGTCGTGGCCGAAAAACAAAAACCACTTGGTAATAAACGAAAGCCATATTCATCCGACCCTTCCCAATCAGGACTAGTTGCTTTCAAATGATTAGCAAGAGGACTGCCACGCCAAGCAGTACTATTTGCCGCACTCCAACTCATACCAATTGCTACTTCAAGAATTTTCCATTCTTCGTCAGTTGGAACATGCCAACCGGTCGGACAAGCACCTTGTACTCCTTCTGTTTCGCTTCCTTCCATTGCTGCTTCCCAATTATACAAACGACCATATTGATCACAATTGGTTGTTTCATGATTATAACAAAGACT
>PWLE01000013.1 GCA_003559495.1 Mollicutes bacterium | reverse complement strand
TCACAACCCTTAACAATAACTTGCTTGTTAACATCAATTTCCATATCTAAAAATAAAAAAACATCATCTTCTTTTTGATAATCAATTTGATATGTATCTAGGATTAACTGTAGGGGCACTAAATAATCAGAACCATTTTTTTTGGCCGTTTTATCGGTTGGTTGGCCATCAATTGCGATTAGCAAATCTGCAACTTTATTTTCATTACTGCTGCAAGCTGTTAAAAATAAAAAAAACAAAAAAATATATTTAATGACTAATAAATTTTTCTTTTGCATTTTAACCCTCTCCTAAAAATAACTTAAATTCGCAAAACTTAAAAAGATAAATGTTTTATACTTTCTTTTGCATTTTTAGTATAACATTTTTTTTGCTAATATTTCAAACTTTTTTTAAGAATAACTATAAATAATGTCCTCATATAATCAACTTAGTTTTTATGAAAATAATTAATATAGTAATTATTAATAAAAGAACATCCCTGCAGAAACACTTTACCGATTCTGCAGGGAATTCTTTATCTATTTGCTTTTTTTATTGAAGATATTAATTTCTATATTCATACTCAATTAATGTGAATTCATAATAGTAATCTAATTCAGTTGGTTTTTCATAAAGATAAAGCGGATATATAATGTCAGGACTGATGATATAATTTTTTTTCGAACCATCAAAATGAGGTTCTAATAACTCCACATTAAAAGCGGCAATACCCAGAACATCAGTTTCATCAATTACATGCACTGTTGTTTCATTACCCGTGCCACTAATATAAGTTGTTCTACTTCCCGCCTCCCATTTAATTGCTGGGGCAGCATATCCTAACAAATAATTATGAATAATCGATGATGTATCAATCCAAGCAATTAATTCATAAACAGCCTCATCCATACTACCACCAATAGGCGTTTCATAAGTTGCTTCATAAAAACCATCAGATCCAGTAATCACAAAAGTTTCATTTTTTTGATAAAAACTTCCATCATTATAATAATTATTAGCATAAACATCAACTTCAAACTGATAATTATCATTGCCTAAATCATTAATTTCAATTGTAACCCAACCAGTTATGTCATTATTATCAATTACATAATCATATTTAAAAAATTGATATCCATTGTTAAAAAGATTCCATTCTTCCCACGGTCCATTAGTTGGTCCACTCCATTGTCTTGTCTCTGAAACTCCATTTTCAGATTTTTTCTCCTCCTTTTTTGCTTCATCACCAAAACAGCCACTAACAAATAGCAAGAAAAAACATGCAAATATGATTATTGTTTTTTTCATAATATCACTCCTTTAATTTATATTATAGCACAAATAGTTTACGCTCATTAATTATAATACCTTTTTTTTAAAGCTTTTTTTGCTTCGTCAACATCATTAAAATGTGTTTTTTTAGTGCCAATTATATGATAACTCTCATTACCTTTTCCTAATATTAAAACTATATCACCTTTTGCAGCCATTGCAATCGCTTTGTTTATAGCTTCTTTGCGATCGATAATTTTTGCAAATTTTTCTTTTTTATTTTTTATAGAACTTGTCAACTGATCAACTATATCATTAGGGTCTTCTGTTCTTGGATCTTCCTTTGTAAAAATTACATAATCAGCATTATCTACTAAAATTTTTCCCATTACTGGTCTTTTTTCTTTATCTCTTTCCCCAGCTGATCCAGCAACAATAATTGTTTTATTTGCTTGCAAAGTTTTTGTTAATTCTAATAGTTTTAAATAACCATTAGGCGTATGTGCATAATCAACAATTACTCTAAAATCTTGATTTAAATCAACACTCATCATACGGCCATCAATTGTTAGAGTTTTTAAGTGTTTTTTTAAACTGCCAAATTTAAATCCTCGCAAAACCAAAACAGCTAAAGCAGCCGTCATGTTATAAACATTAAACTCTCCTAATAATGGCATTTCGATATTATGTATTTCCCCTTGATATTTAAGTTTAAATTTTGTTTGACTTGCGCGTATCTCAATGTCGTAAAAATAAAAATCAGCCTTTGGTTGTGAACCATAAGTTATAATATTTCCATTGGCTTTTGACATTATTTTTTTCGCATAATCATCATCAATATTAATTATACAATAACCTTCTTTTTTGGTTTGTTGAAAAAGCATACATTTAGTTGCTAGATAATTTTCCATTGTTTTGTGATAATTTAAATGTTCCGGGGTTAAATTAGTAAAAATAGCAATGTCAAACAACAACCCTTCACAACGATTTTGTGCTAAACCTTCAGAGCTAACTTCCATTGCTACACTTTGACAACCCTTTAAATAAAATTTATAAAAACACCTATACAAAAATTCTGGTGAGGGCGTGGTATTATTTGCACTCTTCTCATAACCCGGGCATGTTATTCCATTGGTTCCGATATAACCCGTATTTATAAATTTATTCATCAATTGATATATAATTGTTGCAACGCTAGTTTTTCCATCAGTTCCAGTAACACCAATCATTGTCATTTTTTTATTTGGATAATCATAAAACTTTGTAACAATGTTGCGCAACTCTTTATTCGTATCTTTAACTTTAATTTGCGGAATGTCAACGTTTAAAAATTTATTTACAACCAAAGCAGCCGCGCCCTTTTGTTTTGCATCAAGCGCAAATTCATGACGATCAACACTAAACCCTTTAATACAAACAAACAAATCCCCTTCTTTTACTTCCTGAGAATTTATTTTTATATTTTTAATCAAAGCCGTTTCTTTAGTATTAAACATTTCATCAAGTCTTTTCATTTTTACTCCTTTTTTTAATTGAAATTCTCGCTATTTTTTACTTTTTTTTGCTTTTTTTCCCTGCAAATAAGGCGTTACAGAGAAATACTTCATTCCTGTTATTGGCGTCATAACATTATTATTAAAACCATCTCTTATCAAAGAAGTTGCCAGCAAAATGTGGCGAACAGCTCCTATCGTGTATTTTAACCCTTTATTATTCATTTTTTTCTCCTTTCTCAGCCAATGCTACCATTTCATCTAAAATTCTTTTTATTTCTTTAATATCTTCATCATCTTCAACCAAAATAAATGGTTGATCGCTATTATCATTAAAAATAAATGGCGTAAGCGTAATTTCCTTATCAATTTCTTCATTATCATCAATTCCAATAACATATTTTTTATTAGTAATATCTGAAAAAAAGGAACTTAAAACTATATACTCTTTTTCATTACCATCTTGATCCATAACAAAAAAAATTTTTTCTCCGTTCACTTTTTTTCCACCTCCTTTTTTATGTTTATATTATAGCATCTTGCTTACAAAAAGCCAAACAAAACAGCAATCATAAAATAATGCCAGATAATTTTTTTTTTAAAACCAAAGATGTCCCAAATTTATAATTGAATATTTAAAAATTTCTTGTTATCATTATTTTAATATTAAGGAGATGACAAATGAGTAAAATACCAGGCCTTGTAACATTATTTTTTATAATCATGAAATTAAAAAATAT
This sequence comes from Mollicutes bacterium, assembly GCA_003559495.1. Taxonomy (GTDB): domain Bacteria; phylum Bacillota_I; class Bacilli_A; order RF39; family UBA660; genus CSSED10-109M. Next base: position 5,733 of record PWLE01000013.1, on the reverse strand, counting down.
TATTAACCGGGAGATAAAATATGGTAATATAAAAGCAACACTAAAACTAACAGGGTTTATTTTGCTTATAATTATCATATTATTTTCATTATGGTTTATATATATTACATTGTTAACACAAAAATAACAAATAGTTATAAGTTAACTTTTTTTGCATAAAAAAAGAATTGGCAGCTATCTATCTTCGCAATAAAACTATTGTCGGCGTTAAAGAGCTTAACTTCTGTGTTCGGGACGGACATTGCAGTCTTTATCACAGAGTGTTTTCTATTGTTATATATATCTTCCCCTTTTATCAACACTCCACCGTTTATCACCCAATATCACCGTTTGTTTTATTTTTTAGTCATTTTAGTGGACACTTTTAAGTTTTTAGAATCTTTGATAATCAATACTCTGGCGTATAATATATTCGACAATCATAATTGCCTTTTATATATTCATTATAATCCGACCCAAATGATTCAGCTTTTTTATATCGATTCCATGTGCTTGAAGGTAATTCACAAAAATGATACCTTGTTCCATTAAGGTTAATTATCATGTATTGATTTCCTTTATCATACCATGCACCTCGAATCCAAGAACTTTTACTCGTATCTAAATACTCCCATCTTGAATGACTAATATCTACTTTATCTTCACGATACTTTATTTCTACGTAATTACTATCATTAGAAGCATTGAAACATCCCATTGTTAAAAATGCCATTATTCCTATTATTAATATTAATCTTTTCATATTACTTCCTCCTTTTCTCGGAATATCACAAATATCCCTTTTATACTACAATTTATCGCATTGCAATGTCACCTTTAACCAACTAAAACATTTTTTAATACCAACATGCCATATAAACTCTTTTTTGCTAAAACCGTTGCTCAACTACTGCTTTTTATAGTGTTGAATTAGTAAATATCTTTTATTCAATTAATTTTTTCTATAATAATATTTTATCTCTTCTACATCTTTAAAATGCTCAGCCATAGCTACTGTATAACTTTGTGGAATATCATCTATATCATCGTAATACCAAATTGTTAATTCATCTATGTATGCAGTCTTTTCAGTAAGAATATTTGTTTTTTCTTCTTCCAATAAGTATTCCGTTAAAAATTCTATTTGCACCCCAGATATTGCTTTAGACACCAAAACTTTCAATGTTATTTGTTCTAATCCCAATGCTGAAATATCTTTTCTTTCTACTATTTCATAATCAACAATAACCTTATCTTTCTTTTGTTCTTCTACCGAAAAGCACCCTCCTATAAAAAAACAAAAAATGATTAATAAATATATTCTTTTTTTCAATTGCCTCTGCATCAATTTTTATTATTAAATCCCTTTGTTCGCTTTCACTAACCGTGCAAGCGGTTAAAAACAAAATAATTATGAAAATATATTTAATAAACAACAACCCTTTTTTTACAAATTAATTTCCTTCTTAAAAATTCATGCTTTCAAACGCCAATATAAATACTATTTATAGTTTCAAAACCCATTATTAATAAGGTTTTTCGTTTTTATTATTATCTTTTAATTCCTCTATTTCTATTTTTATTATAACACTTTTTTGAAAAATTTTTCAAAGTTTTTTAAGTAAATATTCTATTCTAAAAAAAATCCTTTAGCATTATTTTATTAATTACTAAAGGAAATATTTTAATTTGATTTAAAAAATGGCAAATTCAAGGAAATAATATCTTTTTGCAAAGTTTTTTTCTATTCAACTTGCCATCTCAAAGCAGGATAGCCAGTATTCCCCTGATTATCTTCAACAAGTGAATGACCCCAATCTGTCCAAATATTGTCCATATCCCAAGTATAATAGACGCCTGTATGATCTTCTGTATTGTAAGGCCATGTCATTTCAGCCGTAGTTCGAGGAAGTTCACCACCCCATGATTCTTCCATCCCGCTAGTTTCAGTATTCCAATAACATCTAGTAGAATACCAACCCTTCCCTGTTAGACCACCCACGGTATCACAATGTTCCTCATCAGCCCAATTACAATTAACACCACCTATCGAATAAGATCTAATAATAGTCCAACTATCGTCGTTGGTATTCTCTCCAACTAAACCACCTACAAAATCATAACCACTAACATCACCTGTGGCATAGCAATTTTCTATTTTAGGATCCATCCATTGCGCATAATTGAAACCAACCAACCCACCAGCCCATTGCATAGCACTAACATCGCCAGTGGCATAAGATTCAAAAATCCAGGCTTGATTGTTATATCCAACTAATCCACCAGCATGTTCCCAACCACTAACATTGCCAGTGGCATAGGACTTCTCTATTATTTTATATTGACGAAGATAACCAACTAAACCACCAAAATTTTCGTTGATGCTTACGTTCTCCCTAAATATATGATCAACATTACCAGTAGCGTAAGATTTTTCTAAAAATACTTGGGACCGGCCTTCGCCATCAGCCCAACCAATTAAACCACCAACATGCCTTGCGCCTCTAACCCAAGCAGTTGAATAAGAATCTATTATTTTGCTAGTCCTAACACCAGTTGCTCCAATTAAACCGCCAACCGAAAAATCTCCTTGCACGCGCCAATTTGTTGAATAAGAATTTTCTACTCTCGCAAAATAATTAGTTCTTCCAATTAATCCACCAACACGACTTGTTCCTTCAACAGTTCCAGTTGCATAAGAATCTTTTATTGTATTACCATCCCACTGCCAATCAAAGCTACCTGCTAATCCTCCTGTAGAGCTTCCACCATCAATGTTACCCGTGGCATAAGAATTAGTAATATCAAACCCGCTTCCAACTAAGCCACCAACAGAACCATTTCCTTTTACATACCCTGTTTCGTGAGAATCTTTTATTTCCCCAAAGCCACTAGAACCAACCAAACCACCAACAGAACCATTTCCTTCAACGCTACAAGATGAATAAGAATTTATCACATCACCATCACCCATGCTACCAACGAGTCCACCTGTCGAAGATCGCAACCCAACAACATTTCCTGTAGAATGGGAATTTGTAATATCACCAAAGAACCAACCAGCTAAGGCGCCAACCATATTGGCTCCTCTTATATCAACATCAATAACCGCCATATCATAAAATTTATCATCATAATCAATGTATCCTTGTAAATATTTAAGATCCACAAAGCCAAATAATCCTATATTATCTTCAAACGCTCTATTAATTTTTAAATCTTTAATTTCATATCCGTTGCTAGTAAAATCCCCCCCAAAATCTATAGGCCGCCACCCCAAAGGTATTTCAACTGCTGTTTTGTATTTAATGTATAGTCTTCGATTTGTATCTTCCTTTACTTCTATTATTCCTTCTGATGCATTCACAATTTCTACTTCTACATCAGAATCATCCCAAACATCTTGCGCGATAAGTATTTCACCAAGTGGTGCATACGCAACTTGTAATTGATCCCCCGCATCAACACCATTCCAAGGTCCAAATAGTTCCTCAAACTCATCTTCTTTATCTCTCTGTGCTACTAATTCCACATAACCTGCCGAATTTTGATCTAAATCATTCATAAGGATATAATTACCTCCTACATCAGCATTACGAATGCTATCAAGATCATACCAATTATAAATCATAACAGGATCTGGTATCTCTACCTCTCTTGTTTTAACACAGCGAGCTGAAGCACCCCCACTTGCATTAAAAGGTATTCGTGCTACGCCATCTATATCATAATTTAATCGATGAACCCAACCTTTCGGACGAGAATCACTAGAGGGAGCTTCACTCCTAGTCCAAAAAAGGGCAGTATCGCCAAGATCACCATCGCCATTTCTTGGAGTTCTACGTCCTCCTGGGATAGCATTAAACCCTGAGGAACCAAAATCAACGTAATTGACAAGTTCATCCGTTGTCCATAAACTTGCCTCGCTTGCTAGCTTTGCACCCGCACTTGGACAGTCAGTTGTCACACAAACATTCCAATTATTATCCCTAAAAGGCCCGCAGTCCCCTTCTTCACTCAAATGGCTTTCTAATATACTAAATTCCGCATTATGAGGGACATTCCATCCAGCAGGACATATACCGCCGTCAGTGACAGCAGGAAAATTGTATAGGACTCCATAATTAGCATAATTATCAGTCGCCTTTGCTCCTTCTAAATCACTGTCATCATATCCATAAATACCGTAGCGAATTTCTATTTTATCCGAACATTCTGTTCCGTCCCACCCCCATGTATCGAATTCGCTAATTCCATAAACTTCTGGTAAATATCGTAAATTCTCGGCCATCCAACATTGATCACCAATTGCCGTCACTACATACTCTTCATTATCTCTTTTATCAATTATATGTGTAAAGCTAACACCATTTATTGAACATGGTGTAGCATTAGTCGGGTAGTCCTCTGGATTATCTATATAAGTAATATCCTCATTATCTGGCAGCTCTCCTATCCCTTCCTCAATATCAACCAAACATCTCACTGAATAACCATTACCTTTGTTATATTTCCAACGATGAACACCATCTTCTTCTTTAGCTAAACCACGATACCAAGCATAGCCACCAGCATCAGTAGCAGTCCAAAACTTACCGCGATCTCTACCTGATCCTTGTTCATTGTCCCACCAACGTGGAGCGTCACCACCAACATGGGGCGCACTAAAAAATGGTTCATAGTAAAAGCGCCATCCCCCTGGTAAGGCTGTAAAACCAGAGGCATTATTGCCACCCCAATTAGTTGTTTTTAATTGTCTTCCAACAACACCACTATCGCGATAGCGAAGACTATTGGCAGCGCTATAACTCATCCCCAAACTCATTTCTAAAGTTTGGAAATCTTTATCAGTTGGCAAATAGGCACCTTGTTCTTCTGGACAAGCTGTCATTGCCGCTGCCCAATCATATAAACGACCATAAGTATTACAAAGACTGCTATTATTTTCATAACACCAACTATTGCCAGCCGCATGACCAACATAATTTAAATTTTCGGCCATCCAACATTGTGTACCAATACCGACTAAAGCATATTCCTGATTATCTATTTCAATTGATTGCACTCCTTTGCAAGGATCTTCTACACCTGGATACCATGGTTCGTCATCTGGATAAGTTGGCACGTTGGGATTTTCAGGATCATATGGATCTTGCGGAGTTTCAGGGTCTTCTGGATCTACTGGATCTACTGGCGAAATTGGAATAATTGGATCCCCTGGCTCATAAGGGTCCTCTGGATCTGGCTCACTAGGATCATGCGGATCCTCCGGATCTACCGGGGGATTAGGATGTGCTTGATCTATAATAAATTCAGCCATCAAGGTAATATTATAATTTACAGTAAATTCATATGTTAAATCTGTGCTTAATTCATAATCATAATTACTACTCCATCTTACAAATTCATAACCTTCTGTTACCGAAGTTACTTCTGCTGTAGCATTTTGACCTGGTTCAAACACGCCACCATTACCACCACTTAATGCTACTTCTCCTGCTTCTAGCGGATTAGCGAACACATTAACTTGATAAGTAACATTTGGTTCTAAATTTTCTGTTGTCAAGTCAAACATCGATTTTACTTTAAACGAACTACCAACATTTAAATCTTGCCGAATATTTTTCATGTAACCATCATCCCATATAACAAAAGAATAATCCGTATTTGCTTCTGCAGTAACTGGGGTTGTGTCTTCTCCTTGAAACAAAACCTGAAAATCTTCGCCATCAATTGTGCCATTTTCATCAGCTA
>PWLE01000023.1 GCA_003559495.1 Mollicutes bacterium | reverse complement strand
TATTATAGTTTATGCTAATGGCGAAATAGAAATGGCTATTCATGATGGTGAATGGTGTGTCACAAAAGATCGGGAAAATGTTGATATAAATCCAGCGGTACCGTATGATGGCGACTGTCCTTTACCTGGTGGGGGAGAAGTAACTGTTGGTTGTAATAATGATGGTTATCCTTGTTTGCCGGCAATTGCTAATGTTGCAGAAGGCGAATTTATTGATTCGGTTGGAGAACCGTTTGCTAGTATTGCAGCTAGTGTAGTTGCTGGAGAATTTGCAGGCGGGTTTATTGATGAGGTTAATCAGAAAACTGAAGTTCCTGGTGGGTGGACAGGAATCTATAATGCTACCGATTTAAAAAATATTGAAAATAATATCGAAGGTGATTATATTGTTGGTGATTATATTTTAATGAATGATATTGACCTAGATGGGTCAAATTTTGAACCAATAGGATATGTAGAGGGCTGGGGTGCTACGCATTTTACTGGCACTTTTGATGGAAATGGTTATAAAATTTATAATGGAACAATAAATTTTGAAAATTGTCGAAATATAGGTTTGTTTGCTCACTTAGGAGAAGGAGCAGAAATCAAAAATTTGGGTTTAGAGGATGTAGATGTAACAGGAGCTAACCACACCGGGGGACTTACAGGTGGTTTAATGCCATATAGTTATGTACCAGGAACTATTTTTATTACGAATTCTTATAGTACTGGGGATATAACAGGGGAAGATTATGTTGGTGGTCTTGTTGGGTGGAATGCGTTTGGAGACATTGAGAATTCTTATAACACTGGTGAGATAATAGGGAATAGGCAAGTTGGAGGTCTAGTTGGAGGAGGCTGGGGGACTATCACAAGTTCCTTTAGTACCGGTGAAATAACAGGAGACGATTGGGAAAGTGGCGGTCTCGCTGGATACTGGGAAGGAAATATTACGAACTCTTTTAGTAGTAGTAATGTGACTGGTGATCGTTATGCTGGTGGCTTGGTTGGTTGGAAAAGGGATGGAGAAATTATAAACACCTTTAGTACAGGTAATATAATAGGAGGAAGGCATGTTGGTGGTTTAATTGGTTTAAATGAAGAAGATCCCATTATGAATTCTTACAGTATTGGTAATGTAGCAGGAGGAGGAAATAATGTCGGTGGTTTAATTGGTCAGCTTTTTGACGGAGATGTTACGAGTTCTTTTAGTACGGGAGATGTTACGGGAGGTAGTAGCGCGGTTGGTGGCTTAGTTGGAAATTATAATGATTCTGGAGGAACTATTATGAATTCATATAGCACCGGAAATGTAGTAAGTCCTACACACACATCGCTTGTGGGCGGACTAGTTGGAGATGGTGGTGGTGATATTATAAATTGTTATAGTACTGGTGATGTATCGGGAGAAGATGATTGGGGGATTGGTGGTTTAGTTGGACACTTTTGGGGAGGGACGATTACAAATTCTTACAGTATTGGTAATGTAGCAGGAGAAGGAGATAATGTCGGTGGTTTAGTTGGGGTTAATGATGGTGCTGCTGAAAATTCTTATTGGAACACGGAAACATCCGGTCAAACTGTTTCCAATGGTGGCGAGGGAAGAACAACAGCTCAAATGCAAGATATAGACACCTACCTGCCCATTTGGGATATTGTTTTCTTTTCTGAATGGATAGATCAAATTTGGGCGATTGATTAAGAAATTTAATATTTTGCCGCATAGTATTAAAAAAAATTAAAAAAGTTTTGGAAATAGTCTTTCAAAATTTTTTTTATGTTATAATTTAGAAATAAGGAGCAAAAAATGAAAAAAAAATTATCTTTAATATTATTAGTTTTTTGGATGGGTGTAATTCTTTATTTTTCCCGCCAAACGGGTGATGATTCAAGTGAGACAAGTCGTCTTTTTGTTGATTTTTTGGCTACTATTTTTAATTTTTTGCGGCTTGAAATAGCACTAGATATTCTCAATTTAATTGTTCGTAAATCGGGACACTTTTTTCTTTATTTTGTTTTGGGAATTTTGACTTTAAATGTTGCTAATCAATATAATATTTATCAAGATAAAAAAAGATTAATTTTTTGTTTTTTGTTTTGTGTCTTGTATGCTTGTTTTGATGAAATTAATCAAATGCTTATTCCGGGAAGATATGGTAGTATTAATGATGTTTTAATTGATAGTTTTGGTAGTATTTCGGGAATCTTTTTATTTTATAAAAATTGTTTTTTTCAAAAATATAAATTGTAATTTTGAAATTTTATGGTATAATTTAAATAATAGAAATGAGTGATTATATGAAAAGGGGCGTTATTTTTCTAATTTTTTGTTTTTTTGTGTTTTCATTTAATTTAGAAGCGGCAACAAAACAAGATATTATTGATTATGTTCATGATAATGCCCAATGTGGTAAAGATACCGCTATTTTTCAATCATATAATGCGACTTATACGAGATTAATAAGAGAAAAAGATTTAACGGAAGAAGATATAAAAGCAGTATTGCAACAATTAGAAATTAGTTATCGGATTATTAATAAACATAACATTTGCAGATTAGGAGATATTGATAGATTAAGCAGTAAAGAAAAGGATACGCTATTAGATTCTCTTACCAAAGGAGCGAAAATAATTCATAATGCACCAGCATTGGTTAATGGTGAAAGGGAGCAAACATCTTCGCCAATTGTTTATGATCGTGATGGGCGCGTGCTTCATATTGTTGATAATGATATTTTATTAGATCGCATTCATTTAGAAGATCAAAAACTAACATACACCGGACCAAATGTTTATTTAACGGTAAGTATTATTGTTTTTGCGCTTGCTTTAACAGGTGCTTTAGTTTATCGACAAATGGCCTGGCGGCGTCATCGCGCTCGTTTTTATAAAAAGGTGCTTAGTGATTTTTCTTGGGGTGTAGTTTTTACAACTGGTGTTGTTATGATAGGTTTGTTAACTTTTAATAATTATGTTGATTCTTATGCGCGTCTTCGTGGGATGATGCGCGAAGTTTTTAACGAATATGAAAATATTGAAAAAGAAATTGTTTTGGATGAAGAAAAAAACATTATTGTTTATCCAGCTTATGGTAATCGGTATGGCGAATTATTAATTCCTAATTTGGGAATTGCTGCCGACATTACTTTTGGTGATTCACCACGATTATTAGAAAATAATATTGGTCATCACACGCCCTCCGCTTTTCCTAGTGAGGGAGGCGATATTATTTATAGTGGTCATAATCGGGAGGATATTTTAGGAAATTTAGAAAATATATCATTAGGTGATCAAATAATAATTAATGCTAGTTATGGGGAATTTATTTATCAGGTGGAACAAGTACAAATTGTTAATGATACGGATTGGCATTTACTAGTTGGTAATGATGAAGAAACATTAATTTTATATACTTGCTATCCATTTAGTCGTGTTATATATGGCTCGCGACGTTATGTTGTTTATGCTCCTTTGCAAGAGATAAATTGGAATGGTGGTGATTATCATGATTAATTGGCGCCATCAACTTCCTGTTCCTTTAATTTGTTTTATTGCATTATTATTAATTATGGTAGCATTGCTTTTTCAATATCGCGTAATGTTTAATGCAACAAATTTTCAATCACTTTTTACTAGTAGTGATTATGTAACATTAACTCATGAAAAATTAAGTCAGGAATTTAGTTATTATGTGAGTGATGAATTAAATGAGCAATTGTTAGCTGAAGAGATGATTGCTCAGGATATTGAATCTTATGTTGATGTTTTTTTTGATAAAAATCAACGCTTATTTACTAGTGGGCTTGAAAGTGCGAAAAGAAATGAATATCAAACGATAATTAGTAATTATTTAGAAGCAGAAGAAATAACTGTCGATGATGATGCTGTTAATAGTTTAAGCACCTTGTTGTCGAAAAAATATGTAAATACGATTTTTCCGGTGCAAGAGTTGGAAATAATAGAAATTCCTTTTCAGCAACTTAATCGTCTTATGATAAATGTCGCTTTTGTTTTTGTTTTAGCGTTGATATCGTTATTAAATTTTCAACTGTTTTTTCAAAATAAACAATATCTTGCCGAAAGTTTTCATTTTGCCGCCTTATTTTTATTATTAAAATCATTAGCTTTGTTGATTTATAAACCATTTTTCTTTAATGAGCAAATTACTAGTTTTATAAGTGCCTTTATTAATCGTTTGGTAATAATTAACTTGTTTGTTATAATTATATATATAGCAGTTAGTGTTTATGCATACTATGGTTTATATAAAAAAAGAATTCGTCATTAAAAGAAATTTACAAAAAAAATAATGTGTGCTACAATGTTGGCAACATGATAATAATGGGTTTTGAAAGAGGTGGGTTAATTGGCTAGTAAAAAATATGAAATGAGAAAAGTTGTAATAGGGTTTTTGTTATTGTTGGTAATGCCTCTTTTCACTATTATTGGACTTTCTGATGCGGCACGAGCGGAAAAAGATGCTTTAGAAGATGAATTTTATAATTTGAAGCCAGAAGTTATGGCAATTTTAAATGATACAAATGATTTTTTAGTTAATTGTCATACCGAAATTAGTGATCAATTATCGTTTGGACTTGCTAATAGTATTTATTCGGAAGCTCGGAATCGTAATTTAAGTGGTTTAATTGATATTTTAACAACTGATATTGATTTTGAAGGTCAGTGTGAAATTGATGCCGAAGCACTTCGTAGTAAGGGTGCTGATAAGCTTAATGACTTTTTAAATCATGCCCGAGATTGGCGGGCCTTTTTACAGGCGGAAGTTAGAAATTTAAAGTATAGTGATGTTTATCCAATGGTCGATGATAATCATGATATTGCGATTGAAATTTTTCGTGTTTTAGATAATTTTACTAATATTTTAGATGATTCAATATTAGCTAGTAATGATTATGAAGCCATTGTTTTAGATGAATTTTCTTCGGAAGTTGATCAAGTTTTTGCTTATCGCGATACGGCTTTAGAAATTGCTAATGATAAAATTGAAAATCGAATTGATGAAGTATTAGCAGATAATACGAAAACTGATAGTGAAAAAATTACAACAATTATGAATTATATTGAAATTGCGGAAGATGTTCGGGTGGATATGGTTGGTTTTCATAATGAATTACAAGGCGAGTTAACAAATAATCAATTGAAAAATTTTGTGGCTGGGAAAAAAGCAGAAGCAATTAATGAGCTAGATGAAGGTATTTTATATGGCAAGAAATTATTAATCGATGGTATAGGAAAGAATACATTAGAAGAAAACTTGGGTGCGAGTGAAACTGATGAATTAATTGAAGCTGTTTATGGTCTTTATTTAGATCCTAATGTTTATGCTTTAATTGATGCGCTAAGAGATTTTCTAATTTATAATATGAATAATAATAAAGCGGTTATTGAGTCAATTCTCAATCAACATTATGGAACATATGAATTTCTTGATTTGGTAAATAATAAAGCAGCAACGGGTAGTAAAATAGTAGTTAAGGAAAATGATGTCATATTATTAGAATATACTTTTATTGTCAAAGGTGATTTGCTAGGCCGGGCGACAACTGATATAACGGATCTTATTACTTTAATTGATCATGTTTTAGGTGGTGAGCAATTATCGGGAGTTTTTGTTAAAGCCGCCGATCTTAACGATGATAATAATCATGATATTACTGATGTCATTATGTTAATTGATTTGATTTTAACAGGAAGTGTGTAATATCTGTCAAATATAATATAATTTTGATGGCTTCCTAGTAATAAAATAGTATAATATAAGTAAATAACAAAGTTATTTATGTGGAGAAGGGGTTTTTATGAAGAAAATATTAAGTATAGGCATTTTTATGATTATCTTTGTTATCTTGGGAACAGTTGATCTTACAGCACAAACTGCTAGTACCAGATTAACAACCGCGCGAACTAACGTGCGTCATGGTCAAACAACGGATGTTTTAGTCCGCATTGATGCTTCAGATCGAATTCGTGGTGGTGAATTTCATACTAGTTTAAGTAATAATAATTTTCAAATTGTTAGTGTTAATGGTGCCAGTGGTTTTAGCATTAGTTCTTCTAATAACTATCACTTAGCATATCGAATTGAAGCTGGTTATTCAGTAGCATCTGGTTCGGCAATAGCAAGTGTGCGGCTGCGGCCTAATCCTAGTGCCTCGGTAGGAGCAAGTACAACGTTAAATGTTTATAATGTTGGTGTTGTTTTGCAAGACCATAATGATACTGTCTCAGCAGGATCGCGTTCGATAACATTAACAATTGCTGAAGCTCCGGAAGCAAAATCGGGCAATAATTATTTAAAAGCCTTAACTTCACTAATTGTTGACTTAGATTTTAGTCGTGATAAGCAAGAATATAATGTCTCGGTTGCTAATGAAGTAACAAGCTTAGAATTAACAGCGGAAGTAGAAGATGATAAAGCAAGTTATGAAATAATTGGCGATCAGGATTTTGAAACTGGTGAAAATCATGTTAAAGTAGTTGTTACTGCTGAAAATGGTAGTAAACGAACTTATGATATATATGTTACGCGTGAGAAATCAAGTAATAATCTTCTAAGTTCTTTGACAATAGCCGGTTATGATATTGATTTTGCTTTTGATGTTTTCGAGTATCAAATTGATGTCACAGATCCCGGTGTAAAAGAATTAGATATTAGTTATACGACAGAAGATGAAAATGCTACCGTTGAGATTATCGGTAACGAAGACTTGCAAATGGGACGAAATGTGATTCGTATTATTGTTACGGCTGAAGATGGATCAACGCAACATTATACGTTAACGGTTAATATATTAGATGATAGCATGGTAATCTCCCATGAAGAAGGAATTAACACAATAATAATTGTTCTATCGGTTTTCCTAACAATTGTAATTATCGCGCAAATATATTTTCTTATTAAATGGCGGCGAGAAAATAAAATTTAAAAGGAAAAGCTAATACAAAATGTGTTAGCTTTTTTTATAAAAAGGAGGGATAAAATGATATGTCATTTATGCGAAAAACGAAAAGCAGAAAAGGTATATCAAATGGCAGATGAAAGATATTTAAATCTTTGTGAGACTTGTTTTTATTTTGTTAATGAAAACAGGAGTCGTCATTTTTATGGTGGCATGCTTTATGAATTATTTCAAAAAAAACGAGATGTCGCTTTTATGAAACAAAAAAAATTAAAAAAAATAATTTAATGTCTTTACAGTGAAAATAAAAAATGTTAGGGTGGAGGACAAGGGAGGTGGAAACATTAAAAAAATAAAGGTAATTTTATTAATGGTGGTGCTATTTTTTGTAACAGCGTGCTTTGACAGTCCAGAAAATGATTCGCCATTGGATGAGGGAACACCAAATGATGAAACAGAAGAAACTCCTCAAGACCCTTATGACCCACCAGTTGATGAAGATTTTATTCCATAAAACGGAATTTCAAATGAAAATTTGCTAATATTTTAATATATTAGCTTTTTTTATTGACTAATAATAATAAATATAATATAATTACTGCATGACAAAGCAGCGTTATTCCGAAGATTAAAATGTGTTTATTACCACTTAGTGGGTTATTGAGTACCTTAGCTGTGGCGAGAATATTTAAACAAACACCCTTTAGTTACAAGGATGACCTCATGTTATTATAGAAAAGGAGGGAAATTAATGTCAAGATATACTGGACCAATGTATCGCAAAGCAAGACGGTTAGGTTTTTCGATTTTAGAAAATGGTAAAGAATTATTAAAAAAACCATATTCCCCAGGACAGCACGGTCAGAAAAGAAAAAGGAAACCTTCGAATTATGCGTTACAGTTAAATGAAAAACAAAAAGTTCGTTTTATGTATGGTGTTTCAGAACGACAATTTAAGAAAACATTTCAAAAAGCAAAAAAATTAAAAGGCGTTTTAGGAGAAGATTTTTTAATTTTACTAGAAAGCCGTCTTGATAATATTGTTTATCGAATTGGTTTTGCTAACACACGAAAAGGAGCGCGTCAGCTAGTAAATCATGGTCATATAAGAGTAAATGATAAAAAAGTTGATATTCCATCATATCAGGTAAAACCTGGTGATATTGTTTCTTTAAGAGAAAAATCAAAAGATTTACCAATTGTTTTATCGGCATTAGAAAGTCGTAGCAAAAGGGTAGAATATGTTGATTTTGATATCAATAAAATGACTGGCGTTTATGTTCGTCATCCGGAACGAAGTGAATTAAATTCTGAAATTGATATTTCGTTAGTTGTTGAATATTATAGTAGATAATTTTTATCTACTTTTTTATTATCTAAAATATTAGTTATAAAAAAAAGCGGGAAAACGCTTTTTTATTTAATAAATTCTAAAAATATGATAAAATTAGGATAGGTGATAGAAATGGAAGAAATATCATTACAAATTATTATAACAGCAGTTTTGTTTATTGTTGCGTTGCTGTTTAGTTTGTTGCTTATAAATCAACATAAAAAACGAAAATTTAAAAATAAAATATCACAATTAGATTATGAAAAAAATCTAATTGAAGGACGTCCTATTTCTTCAGAATTAAATAAAATTGAAAAATTTTTGCAAAATGAAAAATTAGGAGTAATGTATAAAGATTGGTGTACGCGGCTTGAAAAATTAAAAAAAGAAGAAATTCCGCAATTAACGGATTTAATATTAGAAACAGAATACTCTTTGGCAAAACTTGATTATAAAAGTGCTGTTCATAAACTGGCACAATTAGAATTAGAAGTTTATCGCACAAAAACTTACGCGGAAACATTACTTGGAGAAATTATGGAAATCACTACTAGTGAAGAAAAAAATCGCGATATTATTATTAAATTAAAAGAACGATATCGTGAATTATATCGAAAATTTGATCAAGAGAAAAGTGAGTATAAAGGTGTTGCCGTGTATGTAAAAATGCAGTTTGAAAATATAACTGCTCGTTTTGAAAAGTTTGAAGAACTAATGGAAAAAAACGAATATACCGAAGTGACACAAGTTATTAAATCAATTGATGAAATGTTAAAACACATGGAAGTTGTTGTCGAAGAAGTGCCTTTAATTGTTATGACGGCTACTAATGTTTTGGAAAAGAAAATTGTTGATGTCCAAAAAGTTTATGATGATATGATCGCGCAAGGATATCCACTTGATTATCTTAATGTTGAATATAATATTAGCGAGGCCAAGAAGAAGATTGATGATATTATGGATCGGTTAAAAGTTCTTAATTTAGAAGATAGTTTATTTGAATTAAATGCTTTAATGGAATATTTTGATTCTTTATTTACTGATTTTGAAAAAGAAAAACATAATCGACAAACATATGAAGAAGCTAAAAAACAATTTGAGGCAAAACTTTCCAGTGTTAATAATTTAGTTAGTGAAATTTTTGATCAAATTAATGAACTAAAAAAAGTTTATGAATTATCAGAAGCTGATATCAAAGTTTTACAAGAAAAGAAACAAGATTTAGATCAAGTTAATGATGATTATAAAGTGCTTTTAGATCATACTAAAAATAATACTTTTGCTTATTCAAAACTAATTAATGAAATTAAAGGTTTAACGGAAAGAATTAAAAAAATCGAATCGGAAATTTCTGCTACTATTAAAGCAATTGGCAATATGAAAGAAGATGAAGCACGCGCCCGACAACAATTAGATGAAATAAAACACATTCTAAAAGAAGGGAAGGGAAAAATTCGCGAATATAGTCTTCCCGTTATTCCTAAGACATATCATATTGAGTTAAGTGAAGCATCAGCTGCCGTAAAAGAAGTGATGAAAGAATTGAATAAAATGCCAATTACGATTAGTATTTTAAATACTAGAGTAGATACGGCGCGAGATTTAGCGTTGAAATTTTTTGCGACTAATAAAGAAACAATTAAAGTCGCAATGTTTGCGGAAATGGCGATTGTTTATAGCAACCGTTATCGTGGTGTTGATAATGATTTGGAAAAAAATATTGCTTATGCGGAAGTTTTATTTTTCCGCGGTGAATATCAAAAATCATTAGATTTAACTATTAATGCTCTTAATCGTTTTCATCCGAAGATTTATGAAAAATTATTGGCATTACATGAAAAAGAAATTAAACAAACATAGTAACTTGGGGTGATAAAATGACAAAGATGATTTTGATTAAATATGGTGAATTGTCAACGAAAGGCGATAATCGCCATATCTTTATAAGTGTTTTGAAAGAAAATATTGAAAAAGTGGTACAAACAGAAATTGATATTTTAAAAAAGCATGATCGTATTTATATTAAAACCGAAAATATTGCCGATACAATTGCTGATTTAAAAAAAGTATTTGGCATTCATAAAATGGCGCTATGTTATCAAGTTGCTAACGAAGAAGAAGCAATTAAAAAAACGGTTCTTAAATTAATTTCGGAGGCATCCGGAAAAACATTTAAAATTGTTACGAAAAGAGCAAATAAAAATTTCCCTACTAATTCCCAAATGATGAATCATTTAATTGGTGGTCATGTTCTTAAAAATAGTATTTTGCAAGTTGATATAAAAAAACCAGATATAAAAATAACGATTGAAATTCGTGATGAGTTTACTTATGTTTATCATGAAGAAATAAAAGGATTAGGTGGATTTCCAGTTGGCGTCGGCGGTCGTGGACTTTTATTATTAAGCGGTGGTATTGACTCGCCAGTGGCGGGATATTTAACTATGAAACGTGGCATTGCTTTAGATTGTCTTTATTTTGAATCACCGCCTCATACTAGTGAGAGGGCGAAAAACAAAGTTATTCGGCTCGCGCAAGTATTAAAAAAATATGATTGTGATCTTAATTTATATGTTGTTAATTTTACCGCCATTCAAGAAAAAATATACCAAACTTTACCTCTTAATTATAATATTACTATTATGCGTCGTTTTATGGTTGCTATTGCTGAGGAGTTTGCTTTAACAAAAGCAGCTAAAATATTAATTACTGGTGAAAGTATTGGGCAGGTTGCTAGTCAAACATTAGAAAGTTTAGCCGTTATTGATGAGAAAACAAAAATGCCTATAATAAGACCGCTAGTTTGTTACGATAAAAGTGAAATAATTACGCTTGCTAAAAACATCGGAACCTATGACATAAGCATTGAACCTTATCAAGATTGTTGTACCGTTTTTATTGCCAAACATCCTGTTATCCGGCCATCATTAAAAACAGTTTATGAATATGAAGCAAAACTGCCCTTTACAGAATTAAAAAAAGCCGCCCTTGAGCAAATCAAAAAGGAAAATATAAAAAAGGAAAAGCATGAGTTATTATGAGTAAAATATGGTATATTGGTAAGGTGAAAATTACTAATAAAATTGTTAGTGCACCAATGGCTGGAATTAGCAATAGTGCTTTTCGACGCATATGTCGACAAATGGGTGCCGGTTTAGTTTATGCTGAAATGGTAAGTGATAAGGCGGTTGTTTATCAAAATAAAAAAACATTAGATTTATTGCAAATGCATGAAGAAGAAAGACCAATTGTCCAACAATTATTTGGTAGTGAAATTAAAACAATGGTACAAGCCGCGCAAATAATTTATCAACATATGAGACCAGATATTATTGATATAAATATGGGCTGTCCGGTTCCAAAAGTGGCGGTTAAAAATAAAGCGGGATGTGCACTAATGCAAGACGAAGAAAAAGCTTTTCAATTAGTTAAAGCAGTTGTCGCGAGTGTGCCAATTCCAGTTAGTGTGAAAATTCGGAGTGGATATGATAAAATAAATGCAGTAGCAATCGCCAAAGTTTGTGAAAAAGCCGGTGCTAGTGCCATTGTGGTGCATCCGCGAACGCGGAAACAAGGGTATAGTGGTAAAGCTGATTGGCAAATTATTAAAGAAGTTAAGAATAATGTTAAGGTTCCAGTTATTGGTAATGGTGATGTTTTAACAGCCGAGGATGCTTCTAATATGCTAAAAGAAACTGGTTGTGATGCCGTTATGATTGGACGGGGACTACTTGGCAATCCTTGGTTAATAAAAGAATGTCTTGATTATATTGAAAATGATTCTTTAACAGCACCCGTAACTTTAGATGAAAAAATTAAAATGATGGCAAAGCATTTTCACTATTTACTAGAAATAAAGGTAGAAAAAGTAGCGATTTTACAAATGCGACAATTAGCATTGTGGTATGTGAAAAATATTCCTCATAATCGGGAATTAAAACAAATGATTGTCAAAATGAAAAATAAAAAAGATTTTCAAGCAATAATTAAAAAATGTCAGGAGCGATTATAATGAAACCAATTATTTGGAAAAGGGCGTTAGCCTTTCTAATAGACACTTTAATAATTAGTCTAATTTTAGTAATAATTTATTTTTTTATTCCTTATCATGATTATGCTAATGAATTAAATAAAATAATTGAAAGTCTTTTGCGCGATGAGATAAGTGTTCGCACTTATTTTGTGGAAATGGCTAATGTTTATCAAACAGCGCAACAAAAAGATATTTTATTAGGTATTATTAATTTGTTTTTGGTAATTGTTTTCTTTATTATAGTGCCTTATTTTAAATCAAAAACAATTGGCCAGGCTATTAATGGTATTAAAATTAAAAGCAAAAAATTAACGATAGCTCAGTTGTTTATTAGAGCAATTGTTGTTAATAGTATTTTAGTAACAATAATTACGTTGGCAAGCGTTAACTTATTAACGCCAATACCGTATATGGTTTTAGTTTTTGTTTTATCAATCGTGCAGCTTGTGATTGTTGTGAAAAGTATTTTTATGATATTATTAAATTCTGATAACCGCGGTTTGCAAGATATATGGAGTAATACGGAAATAGTGTTTGAGGAGGAAAAAAATGAAAAGAGAGTTTAGTGAACAGGAATTAGTAAGAAGAGAAAAGGTGGCAGGATTAAGGAAAAAGGGACTTGATCCTTTTGGGCATCGTTTTGATGTTACAAGCAATAGTGCTTTAATAAAAGAACAGTTTGCCGAATATGATAAGGAAAAATTAGCAGAAATAAATGAAAATGTTAAAATTGCTGGACGCATTATGACAAAACGTGATAAGGGTAAAGTTGGCTTTATGCATATTCAAGATAAATATGGCCAAATTCAAATTTATTTACGGGCGGATTGTTTAAATGAAGAAGAATATCAATTGTTTTTAGAAGCTGATATTGGTGATATTGTTGCTATTGAAGGGATTGTATTTAAAACAAATGTTGGTGAGTTAAGCATTAAGGCTGATAAATATATTCATTTAGTAAAAAGTTTAAAACCGTTACCAGAAAAATATCATGGTTTAAGTGATATTGAAGAACGTTTTCGAAGGCGCTATGTTGATTTAATTGTTAATGAAAAAGCGCGTGAAATTGCTTTTTTTCGGCCGAAAGTTATTCGTGCTATTCAAGAATATTTAGATAGTCAAGGCTATGTAGAAGTAGAAACACCCGTTTTAGAAACGGTTAGCGGTGGTGCCGCCGCCCGGCCTTTTGTAACCCATCATAATACTCTAGGAATTGATATGTATTTGCGAATTGCCACCGAACTGCCCCTTAAACGTTTGTTAGTAGGTGGCATGGATGCCGTTTATGAAATTGGTCGATTGTTTCGTAATGAAGGAATGGATAAAATGCATAATCCGGAATTTACAACTATTGAAGTTTATAAGGCATATAGCGATATGGCGGGGATGATGGATTTAACCGAAGCCATTATTAATTATGTGGTAGAAAAAACAATGCCAAGTAGTACAATAACTTATCAAGGTCATAATTTTTCTCTTAAAGCGCCTTATAAAAAAGTTCATATGGTTGATGCTATTAAAGAAAAAACCGGGATTGATTTTTTTGCTGCAATGAGTGTTGATGAAGCAAAAAAACTAGCGCAAAAACATAATATTGAAATAGAACCACATTACGGCTATGGGCATATTATTAATGAGTTTTTTGAAAAATATGTCGAAGATAGCATTATTGAACCAACCTTTATTTATGGTCATCCAGTGGAAATAAGTCCTTTGGCGAAAAAAGGTGCGGATAAACGCTTTACGGAGCGATTTGAACTTTTTATTTGTGGTGGTGAATATGCTAATGCTTTTACAGAATTAAATGATCCGATTGATCAATATGAAAGATTTGAAAATCAAGTGGCCGAAAAACAATTGGGCAATGAAGAGGCGACTGAAATGGATCTTGATTATGTGGAAGCGCTGGAATATGGTATGCCACCAGCGGGTGGTTTAGGAATCGGCATTGACCGGTTAGTAATGCTTTTAACCGATACTGATTCTATTCGGGAAGTAATTTTATTTCCCCATATGCGAAAAAAAGAATAAGGAGGAGCATTATGAATGTTTTAGCATTAAATGCTGGTAGTTCATCATTAAAATTTAAATTAATGAGTGACAATGAAATAATTGCTGATGGATTATTAGAAAAAATAGGGGGATTGGCAACTGTTAATTTAAATGTTGCTGGTGTCGCTATTAAAAAAGAAGAAACGCTGGAAAATCATTATCAAGCAATTCTTTATTTAATTAGTTTATTAAATAAGCATCAACTTGATAAGTTTGATGCTATTGGACATCGGGTAGTTCATGGTGGTGATAAATATTTTCAAGCAGTGGCAATTAATAAAAAAGTTTTGGCTGATATTGATCGCTTTTCGCAACTAGCACCACTTCATAATCCAATTAATTTAAAAGTAATTAAAATTTGTCGTAAATTGTTTCCAAAAACAAAAATGATTGCTGTTTTTGATACCGCTTTTCATCAAACAATGCCAAAAGAAGAATATACTTACGCTATCCCCTGGCAGTGGCAAGTTAAACATCAAATTCGCAAATATGGTTTCCATGGTATTTCTCATCAATATTTAAGTTCGAAAATAACTAAAGAAACGAAGGCGCGAAAAATTATTACTTGTCATTTGGGCAATGGGTGTAGTATTAGCGCCATTAAAGATGGCAAGTGTTTAGCAACTAGTATGGGCTTTACTCCGAATGCTGGTTTAATGATGGGAACGCGAAGTGGTGATATTGATGCCATGATAATTCCTTACTTATTAAATTATTATAGTTTAGAAGAAATTAATCAAAAATTAAATTTTGAAAGTGGTTTGCAAGGATTAAGTGAAGTTAGTAATGATTTTCGTTTGATTGAAAAAAATTTAGACCAAGAAAATTGTCAATTAGCTTTTAATAAATTTGTACGGATGATTGTTAAATATATTGCGGAGTATTACGTTTTATTAGATGATGTAGAGGCAATTGTATTTGCCGGGGGAATTGGCACAAATTCAAAGTTATTGCGGGAAAAAGTATTAGAAAAATTAAAAGTTTTTGATATTATAATTGATAAAAAAGCAAACCAAGAAAACCAGTTTTTAATTACTAAAGAAAATTCAAAAATAAAAGGATATGTTTTAAAAACTGATGAAGAATTAATGATCATTGAAACGATTAAAGAAATGATATAGAAAGAGATGAATATGCAAAAAAAAATATTTCAAAAAATTAAAAAATACCAAAAAATAGTTATTGCGCGCCATATTGGACCTGATCCGGATGCTTTAGCAAGTCAAATTGCATTACGGGATTCGATTAAGTTAACTTTTCCTCAAAAAGAAGTATATGCACTGGGAAGTCCGGCGGCACGATTTTCTTATTTTGGCAGAACAGATAAAATAGCAAGTGAAGATTATGAAGGCGCTCTTTTAATTGCGCTTGATGTTCCAGATCGTGCTCGAATTGATGGCGTTGATTTAAATTTTATTGCCGAAATTATTAAAATTGATCATCATCCTTTTATGGAAGAATATGCTAGTATTGAATGGATAAATGAAAAAGCAAGTAGCACGGCAGAAATGATTGTTAAGTTAATTTTAAAAACGAAATTAACATTAACAACGCCGATTGCCGAAAAGTTATTTATGGGAATTATTGCTGATTCTAATCGTTTTTTATTTACTAATAATTCGCCTAATGTTTTTCGTGTTACGGCTGATTTAATTGAAAAAGGCGAATTAGATATTAAAGCATTATATGAAATGGTTTATAAAAGAACAATTACCGAATTGCGTTTTCAAAGTTATATTGGCACTAATTTTACTATTACTGAAAATGGCTTAGCACATCTTTATCTTTCGCATGATGTTTTGCAAGAATATAACGTTGACCCGGCTACACCTGGCAATATGATTAATAATTTTAATTATGTTGAAGGAATTGATATTTGGGTTATTTTCTCCGAAGATCGCGCTAATGATAATATTCGTGGTACGATTCGTTCACGGGGGGTTGTTATTAATGATGTCGCCAATGAATTTGGTGGCGGTGGTCATGAGTTTGCTAGTGGGGTGCGGTTAAATAAAAAATCAGAAGTGGCATTATTAATAAATCGGTTAGAAGAAAAATTAAAGAATTAGTTTTTCTTTTTTTAAAAGAAGTGACAATGTAATAAAAATTTGATAAAATAAATAAAGAGAATATGAGGTATTATTATGGAAAATACAATAAAAATCAATTTTCGTGATTTAGAAACCAAAGAATTTCCTGTTCGCACCACTCTTTATGAGATTAGTAAGAGTTTTACTAGTCATTTTAATTATGAAATTTTAATTGGTAAAATTAATAATAAATTAGCTGATTTATCTGATAAAGTTAATCAAAGTTGTCAGGTTGATTTTTATGATCGAAGTAGTGTTTCTGGTAATTCTGTTTATGCGCGCAGTTTAATATTTATGTTTGTAGTAGCAGTTCGTAATGTCTTAGGAGAGGACGTTAATGTCATTGTTCAACATTCCGTTGAAAGAGGGATTTATTGTGAAATTACCAATCATCCGATAGATGAGAGTTATGTTCAAAAAATTGAAGAAGAAATGTCGAGTATTCAAAAAAAAGGTTTTTTGTTTTCTAAAATTAATGCTTCGCGTTATGATGCAATTCGTTATTTTCAAAGTAAAAATCGTTTTGATAAGGTAAAAGTTTTAAAATATATTAGTAATAGTAATATTAATTTATATCGTTTAGATGATTATTATGATTATTTTTATGGCGAGATGGCATATAATACCAACGCAATTAATGATTTTAAATTAACTTATTTAAAAAAGAATAGCGTTGTTCTTAGTTTTCCTGATATTACTAATCCAGAAATGACATTAGATTTTGCTGTTCCGCCTTTACTTTATCAAACCTTTCAAGAATATATTGAATGGGGAAGATGTTTAGGAATAACTAATGCCGCTGATTTAAATGAGCGCGCTATTACGGGAAAATATGATGAAATTATTCGTTTTTCGGAAGCTTATTTTAATCGACAACTTGCTAATATTGCTGAGCGTATTAGAGATAGCAAAAAGAAAATAAAATTAGTTTTAATTGCCGGGCCTACTTCTAGTGGCAAAACAACCACGGCACAAAAATTAGAAGTTTACCTGCAAAGTTGTGGTATTCAAACACATCAGATTTCTTTAGATAATTATTTTAAGGATCGTTTAGAAACTCCCAAAGATGAGGATGGGGTTTATGATTTTGAATCAATTGAAGCATTAGATGTTGATTTGTTTAATAAACATTTGGCGGAATTATTAAGCGGTGAAGTTGTTTGGGTTCCGGAATATAATTTTGTTTCTGGCAAAAAAGAATACAAACGGCGCCGGATGCAAATGGGGAAAAATGATATTATTGTTGTTGAGGGATTACATGGTCTAAATGAAGAATTAACAATGTCTGTAGAAAGAAAAAATAAATTTAAAATTTTTATCAGTCCCCTAACACAATTAAATATTGATAACCATACCCGTATTCATACTACTGATACACGAAAATTAAGGCGTATTATTCGCGATAATAAATTCCGCGATTATTCCGCTGGTGAGACCCTTCAAATGTGGGGTAAAATAAGAGCAGGTGAGGAAAAATATGTATATCCTTATCAAGAAGAGGCTGATGTCGTGTTAAACTCAGCTTTAGTTTATGAAATAGCAGCCATTAAAGTTTATGCGGAGCCATTATTATTTTCGGTTGAAGAAACTGATGCAATGTATCCAGAAGCATTGCGTTTAATAAATTTTTTAAGAAATTTTCTGCCCATTCCAAGTGATACAATTCCGCAAGATTCTGTTTTGCGTGAATTTATTGGTGGCAGTGCATTTCGCGAATAAGGAGTGATAAAAATGAAAAAAGTAGCAATTAATGGTTTTGGAAGAATTGGAAGATTAGCGTTTCGTATTATGGAAGAAGATAGTAATTTTGAGGTAGTAGCAATTAATGATCTAACAGATGCTCAGCAACTAGCACATTTATTAAAGTATGATTCTTGTCATGGTAATTATTTAATTAATGAAATTGAAGCTGATAGTGAGAGTATTATTGTAAGAGGTAGAAAAGTTAAAGTTTTTAAAGAAAAAGATCCTCATAACTTGCCTTGGCAAGCAATGGATGTTGATTTAGTTTTAGAATGTAGTGGTGTTTTTACAAGTGCTGAAAAAGCGCAAGCACATATTAATGCTGGTGCTAAAAAAGTTTTAATTTCCGCGCCTGCTAAAGGAGATTTAAAAACGATTGTTTTTAATGTTAATCATAATATTTTAGACGGTAGTGAAACAGTTGTTTCAGCGGCTAGTTGTACTACTAACTGTTTAGCGCCAACAATTGCTGTTCTTGATAAATTTTTTGGTGTGAAAAGAGGATATATGACGACTGTGCATGCTTATACTAATGATCAAGCAACTTTAGATGTCGCTCATCCAAAAGGAGTCGATGCAAGGCGGGGAAGAGCGGCCGCTGCGAATATTGTTCCTTCTTCGACAGGAGCGGCTAATGCGATTGGATTGGTGCTTCCTCATTTAAAAGGATGTTTAGATGGTTTTGCACTTCGCGTTCCAACAATTAATGGTTCTATAATTGATTTAGTATTAGAATTAGATCAAAATACGACTGTCGAAGCAATTAACGAAGTGTTTGCAAAAAATAGTAATGAAACGATTAAAATAACCAAAGATCCAATTGTTTCAAGTGATATTATTGGTTCGTCTTATGGGGCGGTTGTTGACGCTCGATTAACAGATATTTTAGAAATTGATGGCAAGCAATTAGTTAAAGTAGTTGCTTGGTATGATAATGAGTATGGCTACAGTGTGCAAATGATTAGACTAGCGAAAAAAATGTTATCTTAAAAGAAGGTGAGAAATATGCGTGGTTATACATTAGTAGAAATTATAATTGTATTAACAGTTTTAGGTATTATTGTAATGATTTCCTATCCTACTATTATGACAACTTTAAAACAAGCGGAGGAAAGACAATACGAAAATTTTGTTGAAACAATTATTTTTGCATCGGAAGCTTATATTGAGTCAAATGAAGAAGTTTATAACTTAGAAAATCCTACTGATACAGTAACAATTATGGTTGCTGATTTAGTTGATGGTGGATTTTATAATGCTAATACACAAAACCCGAAAACAGGTGAAACAGTTGATTTAAATGATGAAATAATTATTACTGTGCAGGCAAATTATGTTAAAAATTTTGATTATGTACCAAATGATTGAGGGGGAGAAGAATGAAAACAATTAGAGATTTAGAATTATATGGCAAAAAGGTGATTATTCGCTGTGATTTTAATGTGCCAATTGAAAATAATAAAGTGGTTGATGATAATCGAATTGTTTCGTGTTTATCAACAATAAATTATGTCAAAAATAAAGGTGCCAAGGTTATTTTATTATCACATTTAGGGAGAATTAAATCGGAGGCTGACAAAGAAAAATATACTTTAGCACCGGTTGCTAAAAGATTAGAGCAATTATTAAAAAGAGATGTTTTGTTTATTCCTAAAACGCGGGGCGTTGAAAAAGAATTGGCTAATTTAAAAAATGGTCAAGTTGCTTTATTAGAAAATACTCGTTTTGAAGATTTTCCTAATAAATTAGAAAGTAACAATGATGAAGAATTAGCAACTTACTGGGCCTCTTTAGGGGATATTTTTGTTAATGATGCTTTTGGAACTAGTCATCGTAAACATGCTTCGAATGTTGGGATTGCTAATAAATTACCAGCGGCGGCAGGATTTTTATTAGAAAAAGAAATTCAACAATTGCAAAAATTAGAAAACCCCCAGCGTCCTTATACTTTAATTTTAGGTGGTGCGAAGGTTAGTGATAAAATCTATTTAATCGAAAATCTCGTTAAAAAAGCTGATTATGTTTTAGTTGGCGGCGGCATTGCCAATACTTTTATAAAAGCGAAAGGGTATAATGTGGGGCGTTCTTTAATTGATGAAGAAAGTGTTGAATTTTGTCAGAAATTACTTGCTAAAACTGATAAAATTATTATTCCTGTTGATGTCAAAGTTGCTAATAAAGCAAGTGAAGAAGCATCAGAGCGAACGGTAAAAATTGATCAAATAGGTGCGCAAGAAGAAAGTTTGGATATTGGCATGGCAACGGTGCGTTTGTATTGTCAATATATTAAGAAGAGCAAAACCATTATTTGGAATGGAACAGTTGGTTATGCGGAAATAAGAAAATTTGCTAGGGGAACGCGGGAGATTGCCATGGCTTTAAAAAGAGCAAATGCTTTGACAATTGTTGCTGGTGGTGATACGGCAGCGATATTAATTCAAATGGGTTTTAAAGGGGAAGTGACTCATATATCAACTGGTGGCGGAGCGGCAATTGAAATGCTTGAGGGAAAAGAATTACCAGGTATTAGTGTTTTAAACAAATGAAAATAGGAATATTTACTGATACTTATCCACCGTCTATTAATGGGGTGGCAACAAGTATTATTACTTTGCAAAGGGCTTTAGAAAAACAAGGACATGATGTTTTTGTAGTAACGGCTAATATTGATAATATTAGTTATGAAGTAAGTGATAAAATAATCAAAATCCCCGGCCTGCCCACGGGAATTTATGATTATCGTGTTACAGGGGTTTATCCGCTCCGCGTTATTAATAAAATTAAAGATTGGCAGTTAGATGTTATTCATTCGCATAGTTTTTTTACAGTCGGGGTTGTAGCGCGTATTATCGCCAAACAATTTAAAATCCCTTTAGTACATACTTATCACACGATGGTGGAGGATTTTACTCATTATATTGATAAAAAAGGTCACATGCAAGATATAAGCAAAAAAGTTTTAAAATCATTAACGGATATATATTGTGATAAAACGATTGATGAGTTAGTTGTTCCGAGCCGCAAAGTTTATAATTTATTTAAAAAAAAATATCAATATAATCGGGAGGTTCATATTGTTCCAACGGGAATTGAGATTGATAAATATCATCCTAAAAACTACGATAATCAGTTTCTCCCTAAGTTAAGAAAAAAATATGGTTTAAGGTCAAGAGACTTTGTTGTTTTATATATTGGTCGCATTGGTTTCGAAAAAAGCATTGATTTTTTAATTGATAATCATTTTTTTCTACCAAAAAAAGCAAAATTGCTAATAGTAGGTGGCGGACCTGATTTAGAAAAATTACAGTCGAAAGTAAAAAAATTAAAAATAGATAAGCAAGTAATTTTTACCGGTAGAGTATTACATGAGCATATTGGACCTTATTATCAGTTAGGTGATGTTTTTACAACTGCCTCGGCAACCGAAACGCAAGGATTAACTGTTATTGAAGCGTTTGCAGCCAATTTGCCAGTTGTGGCATTTGCTGATTCGGCTTTTGAAGATGTCGTTATTGATGATTACAATGGGTATTTTTTTAAAACAGCGGAAGAATATCAGGCAATTATGAAAAAATTAATTCAAGATACAAAACTAATGCAAACCTTAAAAAAACAGGCTGGCATTAGTGCGCAAACATTTTCTGATCAAAATTATGCTAATAATATTTTAAAAGTTTATCGTCAAGCAACCCAAAAAAGGAAGGTGAAATAATGGCTAAAATAGTAATTGCTAATTTAAAAATGAATTTTTTATTATCAGAGATAAAACCATATCTTAGTAAATTAAAAGAAGTTAACCCCTCTAATCTAGTTCTCTGTCCTCCTTTTATTTATATGCCATATTTTTTAGGGTTTAATTTAGGGGCGCAAAATTGTTTTTATGAAAATAAAGGTGCTTATACTGGCGAAACTTCACCATTACAATTAAAGAAAATGACGGTTGAGTATGTTTTAGTAGGACATAGTGAAAGAAGAAAATATTTTGGTGAAGAAGGTGAATTATTAGTAAAGAAAATACAAGCCGCCTTAGCAAATAATTTAAAAGTAGTTTTTTGTGTGGGCGAGAATAAAGTAGCAAGGGAAAGTGGGGAAACTTTTTCTGTTATTTTAAAACAATTAAAAGATGTTTTAACGGTAATTCCAAAAGAAAATTTTGATAATATTTCAATTGCTTATGAACCGATTTGGTCGATTGGTTCTGGAAAAGTGCCTAGTAATGAGGATATTGAAAAAGTGGTTTGTTATATTAAAGAAGTTGTTGCAGATTTAAAACAAAGGGAATGTTTAATTTTATATGGTGGCAGTGTTAATAAAGGAAATGTCCAACGATTGTTGCAAATATCACAATTAGATGGCTTTTTAGCTGCTACTGCTTCATTAGATGCTGATGAATTGTTAGAAGTTTGTAAAATGGCGGCGGATGGCAATGTTTAAAAAAGTGTTTTTTCTAGGTTTAGTTTTAGTTTTTTCGGCATGTACGACAAAACAAGTTTTAGTTTGTGAAAAAGAAATGTATTTAGATCCTTTTCCGGATATTAATGGGACAGTTATAACAACGGGAGAGTTTCACAATGATCGAATTGTTAAATATACTAATAAGTATGTTTTGAAAATTACTGATGGCGAAGTTGAAGAGGTTTACCGTTCAATTAAAGATTTTTATTCAAAAGAGGAAAATAAAATTTTAGGTGCTGAGCAAAATTTTTCATATGGCTCTGATTACGTTTATTATGAAGTAGTGTATAATATGGTTAATTACGATGATAGTATTTTAGAACATTTTGGTAATAAGGAAGATTTGCGCTTTAATTTAGAGGAAAGGGATAGTTACCGTTGTCGATAAGAGAGATTATTTGAAATTTTAGAAAAAAATGTTATAATGAGCATAATATAAATAGAAAAGATAATGGAGGGAAAAATGAAAAAAGCAAAAGAAAAAAAAGAATATGCTGCTTGGCAGTTAATTTTAGCTTGTTTTATTTTCTTAGTAATATTAATTGGGACTTTAATTATTGGGGACCGTTTAATATTACAAAATAAATTAGCTGATTTAAAAGAAAAAGGGCGGGCTTTATCAGATGAGCTGGTTGTTTATTGTCAGGGTCAGGATTTCCCGAAAAGCACGTTAATTATTCAAAACTATGAATTATTATATGAAGAATTAAATTTTCAAACATCACTTCCAGAAGGAGGTCAGATAAGATTTAATTCTGATTGTGAGGTTGCCATGGCAATTTATGTTGATCGTAATTGTGCGATTAAGGAATTTGAAAAAGATGATTTTCGCATGATAGCAAATTATTCTCGTCAAGATTGTGTATTAGAAGAAGAGATTTTGCAATTATGTGATTATAACTGTGATCTTTTTGGTGAATATTTAAACCCACTTATTGCTGAAATTTTTCCTGATGGCATTAAAAATACTAAAAAACTCCCCGAATTAACTGAGGATTCATTAGTTAGAGAGCGAATTGAAAATAATGATGCGATGGAAATAATATTAGATTATAAGGTTGTTTCTTTAAAAGGATTTTATGTTGATATTGATAATGAAAGTATTTTGTTATTACAAGGACCTTTTGATTTTTTTCCATTACAGTTAGAGGATAAAATTGCTAAAAACAGAGAAGTTTTATTAATTTTATTTGAAGAAATTAATGAAATGATTAATAATGATCAATATGTTTGGGTCTTTATGATGGAAAACGAAGATATTAAATGTTTTCGGGAAAAATTAATTGATTAAAAAACTTGACTTTTATTAAAATAGTCGTTATACTTTTAAAGTATGAAAAAAGAAAGCAGAAGGATCCACTTCTCACCTAATTGCCAAAGCTTTGGGTTGAAACGATTGTTGTTTTTTAAGTGGGTGCTGTGCAGTCACTTTTTTTGTGGAGGTGTAAAAAATTAAAAAAGGTAAAAAAATGTGCGTTAATGAAGAAATCAAAGAACCAGAAGTAATGGTTATAGGACCCCAGGGTGAGAAATTGGGTGTTAAAAAAATTGCTGATGCTTTAACATTGGCCAATTATGCCGGGTTTGATCTAGTAATGATCAATCCTAATCAAGCACCACCCATTTGTAAAATAATGGATTATAACAAGTTTGTTTATGAAAATGCTAAAAAGGAAAAAGAAAATCGCAAAAAACAACGCGAGGCTAATTTAGAAATGAAAGAATATCGTTTATCGGTTTCGATTGAAGATAATGATTTGCAAACAAAAGTGAAAAATGCTTTTAAATATTTGGAAAAAGGACATCGCGTTAAAGGAACGGTTCGTTTTAAAGGACGAGAATTAGCACATCCTCATTTAGGGGAGGAAGTTTTACATAAATTCGCACAAGCCTTAGAAGAAATTGCTGAAATTGAAAAGCCACCAATCCGGGATCGACGTTTTATGACGATGATTTTAGCACCGAAAAAAGAAAAATAGGAGGGATAGTTATGACAAAATTAAAAACCCATAAAGGAATTGCAAAAGTAACAAAATTAAGACCGGGAAAAAAAATAAGTATAAATCGAGTGGGGGGCAATCATAATACTGGTAAAAAATCAACGGCTTTTAATCGTCGTGTGCGTAAATCAGTTTTAATGAGTAAGGCGGATATAAATCGATTACGAAAAATGTTAAAATAGGAGGGAAACAATGACAAGAGTAAAAAAAGGACAGCTACACCGTAGTAAAAGAAAAAAAGTATTAAAACAAGCGAAAGGTTATTTTGGCAGTAAACATCGGTTATATAAAACCGCTAAAGAACAAGTAATGCATTATTTAAGTTATGCCTATCGGGATCGCCGTAATAAAAAACGTGATTTTCGTAAATTATGGATTACAAGAATAAATGCCGCTTGTCGTGAGCATGATATTAGTTATTCAAAATTTATTAATGGTCTTAGTAAAGCAGGCGTGCAAGTAAATCGAAAAATGTTAGCGGAAATGGCGGTTAATGATGAAGAAAGCTTTGTTAATTTAGTTAATGTTGCTAAAGATGCTTTAGCAGGGAAAAAACTGGCTGAAGTAACAGTTCCAAAAATAAAGGAAGACGAAGAAAAGGAAAAAACACCAGCTAAAAAGGAAACAACCACGAAAAAGAAAACGACAGCAAAAGAAACAACTAAAAAAGAAGATTTAACAAAATTAACGGTGGCAGCTTTAAAGGAAAAAGCGAAAGATAAAAAAATAAAAGGTTATTCAAATATGAAAAAAGATGAACTTTTAGAAGCATTAAAATAACTATTGCAAAATAGTTATTTTTTTTAAAAATTAAATGGTATTAGCTTATTTATGTAGTATAATTAATATAGGAGTGATTAAATGAGTGAATTATTAATTGGATCACATGTTTCATTTCAGAAAAACGAGCAATTGTTAGGAAGTGTCAAAGAAGCATTACGTTATAATGCAAATTGTTTTATGATTTATACCGGCGCTCCGCAAAATACTAGTCGGCAACCGGTTGATAAAAACTTGACTTTAGCAGCTTATGAATTAATGAAGGCGAATAATATTAAGCTAGCAAATATTGTTGTTCACGCCCCATATATTATTAATTTGGCGAATGGTAGTGATTTTGCTATTAGTTTTTTAAAACAAGAAATTCAAAGATGTCAGTTATTAGGTCTTGATAAAATTATTATTCATCCTGGTAGTTATGTAAAACTGAGCAAAGAAGAAGGGATTAATAATATTGTTAATGCTTTAAATAAAATTATTAAAAAAGAGCAAAAAGTTTTTATTTGTCTGGAGGTAATGGCGGGCAAGGGAACAGAAATCGGCGCTAGCTTGCAAGAGTTAAAACAGATTATTGATGGTGTTAATTATTCTGAAAAATTAAAAATATGTTTAGATACTTGTCATTTGCATGATGGTGGTTATAATATTACTAATTTTGATGACATTTTAAAAGAAGCAGATGAATTATTTGGGTTGTCAAGTTTGGCATGTATTCATATTAATGATAGTAAAAATGAAAGTGGTAGTCATAAAGATCGGCATGAAAACTTAGGATTTGGTGATCTAGGATTTGAAAATTTATTAAAAATAATTTATCACCCTAAATTAAAAGAAATACCTAAGATTTTAGAAACACCTTATATAACAGAGACTGAAAATAGTAAAATAAGGTTATATCCCCCTTATAAATTTGAAATTGCTATGATTCGTGCCAAAAAATTTAATCCTAATATGAAAGAAGAAGCAAGAACTTATTATTAAATTTTCTTTGCAAGTGAATAATAATTTGTTATAATATGTAAGGTGCAAAGCGAAAGGAGAATTCAGATGGCGAAAAAAGGTGAAGCAAGAGAGCGAATAACATTAGAATGTTTAATTTGTCATGAAGAAAATTATCGAACCGAAAAAAACAAACGCAATACCCCTGATAAATTAGAACTGAAAAAATATTGTTCGCGTTGTCAGAAAACAACATTACATAAAGAAAAGAAATAAGAGGTAAAAAATGATTCATATTAATGATTTAAAAAATGGCATGTCAATAAAACATGATGGACAAATATTTTTAATATTAGATTTTTTGCATGTGAAACCGGGCAAGGGCCCGGCTTTTATGCGTCTGAAATTAAAAAATATGCGCACCGGCGCAACGATTGAAAAAACTTTTAACACTAATATTAAATTTGAACAAGCGATGATTTCAAAAGAAGAAATGCAGTTTTTGTATGCTAATAATAATGATTATTGTTTTATGAATATGAAAACATATGAACAAGTAATGATCGATAAAGAGCAAATTGAAAATGAAATAAAATTTTTAAAAGAAGGCTTAAATGTTAATGTTATTTTTTACGAAGGAGAATTATTAGGAATGCAACTGCCCGAAAAAATAACATATGTTGTAAAAGAAACGCAGGAAGCAACAAAGGGGAATACTGTTAATAATGCTAATAAAGAAGCTATCCTGGAAAATGATTTAAAAGTAAAAGTTCCTATGTTTGTGAAAAATGGTGATCAAGTTATTGTCTCAACCCGAACTGGTGAATATGATTCCAGAGTTTAAACTTCTCTATGAGAAGTTTTTTATATAAAAAAAACTGAATAATTAATTTTTTTCAGCTTTTTTTAGATTTTTAATTTCCCGGGCTGTTAATTTAACTTTTCTACCATCAGCTAAGGTTATTTTTTGTAAATTCAACCGCCATTTCTTTGCTGTCGCATTTAAAGCATGCGAACGATTATGTCCGAATTGGGGTTTTTTACTAGTCATTTTTTTACTCATCTGCTTCCTCCTTCACGTTGTCATTGCTATCTCAATTTACCATATAAAACATATAAAGTCAACTGTTTTTTTGACTATCAAAATCTTATATGATACTATTTAAAAAGAAGATGGGAGGTGCTTTCAATCGCGCCATTATATATAAAAACAGATTATTCCCTTTTGCAAAGTTTAATTCAAATTGATGATTTAATTAATTATGCAAAAAAAAATAACTTGCCAGCACTAACCATTACTGATGATAATTTATCAGGTGTTTTTGAATTTTATCAAAAGTGTTGTCAAAATAATATTAAACCAATTATTGGTTTAGAAATTTTAATTGAACAGGAAAAAGTTGTTTTGTATGCCAAAAATTATCGTGGTTTTCAGGACTTGATTAAAATTAATTTGCATTCCGAGCTTAAAATTAATGATCTTGTTTCTTATGGTGAAAATTTACTTTGTATTGTTCCTTTTGATTCTGCTCATTTATTTCAGCAGTTAAATAAAATTTTTACTGATATTTATCAAGGTTATAGTAATCAAGCGGAAAAAGAAGAATTAAATTATAAGCGCATTGTTTTTTTTCGTCCTATTTTGTATTTGGAAAAAGAAGAAAAAAAATATTTACGTTATTTAAAAGCGATTAAAGAAGGATTAACTTGTGAAGATATTAAATTAATTAAAGGCGAATATCACATGTCGTTTGATTCCGAAGATATTAATCAAGCGATTGTCGCTCAATGTGAAGTGAAAATGCCTGATTTTGCACCT
Organism: Mollicutes bacterium; assembly: GCA_003559495.1. Lineage (GTDB taxonomy): Bacteria > Bacillota_I > Bacilli_A > RF39 > UBA660 > CSSED10-109M. The sequence continues at coordinate 2,476 of PWLE01000023.1, read as the reverse complement.
CGTATTCCGCAATTTGAAAAGCAAAAAGATAGTTATGAATTATTGAAACAATTATGTAAAGATGGCATGCGCACTCGTTATGGTGATCGGGTTGGGCGGGCTTATATTGATCGTTTAAAATATGAATTAAAGATTATTAAACAGATGAATTTTTGTGATTATTTTTTAATTGTGCAAGATTTTGTTAAGTATGCCAAAAGTGCTAAAATTTTAGTTGGTCCGGGACGGGGAAGTGCGGCTGGTTCTTTAGTTTCTTATTGTTTAGGAATTACTGATGTTGATCCTTTAAAATATAATTTATTATTTGAAAGATTTTTAAATCCGGAGCGGAGTAGTATGCCCGATATTGATATTGATTTTGCCGATGATCGAAGGGAAGAAGTAATTAATTATTGTATTGATAAATATGGCAATGATAAAGTTGCGCCAATTATTACTTTTGGAACTTTAGGTGCCAAACAAGTAATTAGAGATATTGGGCGTGTTTTAATGGTTGATGGCAAAGCTATTAATAAGTTATGTAAAGTTATTAACTCGCAAAAAACATTAAAAGAAAATTATCAATTAAAAGAAGTTAAGGAATTATTAAGTGATAAGGAATTAAAAAATGTTTATCAAATTGCTTTAAAATTCGCCGGCTTAAAAAGACACGCATCTATTCATGCTGCGGGGGTGGTTATGTCAGATGATGAACTAGCAAAAATTATCCCGTTAGAAAAACGTGATAATATGTATATTGCTGCTTATACAATGGATTATCTTCAAGCTTTAGGACTTTTAAAAATGGATTTTCTTGGTTTAAAAAATTTAACAATTATTGATCAAATTTTAAAACAAATTGATATTAGTTTTGATGAAATTCCTTTGCATGATGAAAAAACAATAACACTTTTTCAAAAGGGTTCGACAATCGGTGTTTTTCAATTTGAATCAAGTGGTATGATTAAGTTTTTGCAAAAACTAAAGCCCGCTAATTTTGCTGATGTTTATGCTGCGATTGCACTTTTTCGACCGGGACCGATGAATAATATTGGTGTTTTTATTGAAAGAAAAAGAAAGCAAGCAAAAATAAACTATTATCATTCTGATTTGGAACCAATTTTAAAACCAACCTATGGCATTATTGTTTATCAAGAACAAATTATGCAAATTGCTAATTTAATGGGGGGCTATTCCATGGCGGAAGCTGATGTTCTAAGAAAAGCAATGAGCAAAAAGAAAAAAGATTTGTTAATTAAAGAACAAGAAAAGTTTATTAAAAATGCTGTTAAGCGTGGGTATAGTGAAAAAGTTGCGCAAGAAATTTTTGCTTTGATTTTACGATTTGCTGAATATGGATTTAATAAAGCCCATTCGGTTTCTTATGCTATGATTTCTTATAAAATGGCTTATTTAAAAGCCCATTACACGGCTTTATTTTTAGCAACATTATTAAATCATGCTATTGGTAGTGACGTTAAAACAAAAGAATACATTAATGAATGTCGAACATTTGGTGTTAATATTATTAAACCAGATGTTAATAAAAGTGGTAAAACATACCAAGTAAAACATGAAAAAATAATGCTACCATTAATAATGATTAAAAATGTTTCGCAAGCGGTAGTTGATGTTTTAATTACACAGCGGGAAAAAAAAGATTTTGCTAATATATTTGATTTTATTAGTCGCATTGATAGCAAATTAATGAATAAAAATGTTTTAGAAGCTTTTATTTATGCTGGCGCCCTTGATGATTTTGGCTATAATCGGAAAACTTTAATTAACAATATTGATCAATTTTTAAATTATGGTGATTTAACTTTTGGTCTTGAAAAAGCTGATTTACCAAAACCAGAAATAATACCAACTGAGGAATACACTAATGAAGAGTTAATCAAAAAGGAACAGCTTTATTTAGGTGTTTATTTAAAAGAGCATCCTGTTATTGAGTGGAAAGCAAAAAAAGCCGGCGTTGTTAATTTAAATCAAGTTATGGAATATTTTGATCAGAATGTAATAGTAATTGGTGTTGTTGAAAAAATTAGGGAGACGAAAACCAAAAAAGAAGAGAAAATGGCGTTTTTAACGATTGCTGATGAATATGATTATTTAGAAGTAGTGATTTTCCCATTACAATATAAGGAAATAACTTTACAAGAAGGAGATTTGATTGAAATCACTGGAAAGGTTGAAAAAAGGTATGATCAATGGCAGTTAATTTTAAAAGCAGGAAAAAAATTAAAAAAATAATGATTTTTTTTAATAAGTATGTTATAATAATTCTCATGTGGAGGTTGTGTTATGAATAATAATGAGTTAGATAATTCACAATTAACACAAGAAATTAAGGATTTGTTGAATAAACTGATTCAATATTTACAACAAGAAGAAGTTTTTAATGAATTGCAAACTTCTTTAACAGCAAAGATGGACAAACTAGATAATTTAGAAGTGAAAAGCCAAAGTGGTTTTGTTCAACCAGAGCCTTTAATTA
>PWLE01000027.1 GCA_003559495.1 Mollicutes bacterium | reverse complement strand
ATAATGTAGAAATATTACGGCCGAAAACAACACTAAAGCAAGAACAATTAAAGACATCGTAAAGATCGGAAAAGGATGTGCTTCTTCTGGTTCTTCATATACAAATCGTTGCATAGTTCCTTCTTCTTTATCATATTGATACAAACCTTCATCACCACTAGCCATATTCATTCCATAAATTAAGTTAAAATCAGGATTATTTTCATTACGATAGCCTTCAACATCAACACCGTTTATTTTTAAAGTAACTTTAACATAACCATCGGGAATTTCAATATCATTTGGAAAAGCCATACTATAGAAAACAAGGCGAGAAAAAACTATTTCTCGATAAGCTTTAAACTCATTATTTTCATAAACAAAATATTTTACTTGACCTTCATCACCACGAACAGCAATTAAAGTAATTTTTAATGCTTCATTATAACAACCGGGAATTTCCTCTTCTTCATATTTAATAGTATCTACTAGAAAATAAGTTGGGCATTCAAATTGATCAATATTACGAATAACGGTATGTTCTTCACCATTAATTTTAATAATAACCGGTTCTAACTCTTCCACAATAGCGTTAATAATATATGTTTTTTTACTACCATTTTGTGCTGTTACAACTACCTCAAATTTATTTTCACCTTCTGCTACTTCTTTTGTTCCAAGTCCGCTAACACTTGCACTTGCATGATCTTTTTCACCATAAATCTCTATTTCAGTTGTCTCGGGTGGTAATGATACAAAATATTCTAGATTATCTTTATCAAAAGCTGATTCTAATTCAAAATCAGTAATTCCTAGCGATTTTAAATCATTGTTGGAACTTAGCGAATCTTGATATTGTTGTTGAGAAATAATTGAAACGCTTCGACTGCCCTCCGTTACTGATAAATTATTTTCATCAAAATCATAAACGGTGGCGTTAGCAATATAAACATTCGCTGTTCCGGTAGCATTTGCTACAAAATCAAAAGTATACGTAGCGCTTTTTTGACCGCTAGAAGTAACTGTATCAACAATATGAGTTCGATTATCAAAACTGCTTCCTGAAAAGTTTAAGCGGTTATTATCATAACGTAATTCAAACTCCCAAGCTCCTAAATTTTCTGATGAGGAAACCGTAACAGTCGTTTGAAATGAATTACCAACAATTACTGTACTACGAGAATTACTCACCGAAATAGTTGCCGAGGATGCCTCAACATTAACAAATGGGACTAGAAAAAATAATAATGTTACGAGAATCTTTATTTTCATATATACCTCCTATGAATCTAAAAGATGTTTTTGAATCCGTAATAAATCTATTAATGTAACCTTCCCATCACCATTTAAATCGGCTGCTTTTAAATAAGCTCCTTCTAATGTCGCTGTTTTTAATAAAATTCTTCTTACTCGCAATAAATCACGAAGACCAATTTTACCATCACCTATGACATCACCTAAAATAACAATTTCATATTCTTTTTCATCACTACCTACTTTTATATTAATTTTATCACCAGTTTTTAAAACTCCATCTGTCTTTTCGTTGTTACTGCTATTCTTTATTACGACAGTTACCGCTTCATGTTTGCTATGAATATTATTGATAATTTCATCAATAGTTGTATTTAGTTTAATATTGCGCAAATAATTATTATCATTTTCATAACTTGTTTTAGCAATTAATTCGGGAACGGTTATATTATCATCAAAAACCGTAATTGTGATCTCTCTCGTTGTTTTGTTACCCTCACTATCAATCACTTGATAAACAACCAAATATTTTCCCTCTTTTGACGTGTTTACTTCATTTTTAATTATTTCAATTTCTGATGTTAAATCCTCATCTAATGAAGAGTATGCTTTTACTCCTTCTAAGGCATCAAACTCAGAATCAAGAAGAATTTTTTTGTTATTAGCATTTATAATTGGGTTTCCTTCTGTTGCATAAATATAAGATGAATGAACATATCCATAACTTAATTCATAATTGTATTCCCCACTGCCGCGTTCTACCTTTCGTTCGGAATTTATATTTACATCGGTTTGAATTTTATACCATTTATCACTATCATTAATTTTCTCACCGGCAACAGCATCTAAAATAATTACTGGAACATTACCAACATTTTTCATTTGATATAAAGAATCTGATTTGCTAGTTGGCTCTGTTCGAACATTTAAAAACGCCGAAGTTTGTTTAATACCTATTAAATAACTACCATAATCTTTCATCCCATTAGCCTTATCAAATGAATAATAAAGAGCGGCTGCTTTAACACCCCAATAAGCATCTGATGCATAACGATAATTCATTCCAGCTTGTTTTGTTCCCAAATGAGGCCCGAAAAAACGACTATCTGTTGGATTTAAGTACGGTCTTATAAAATTAGTCGCGTGGCTTTTAATGCTAGCACCAACCGTGGAATATGAAGAAGCGTTAGCACCTGGATTATGATCATATGCGGCATGGCCAAATAAATTATAATTGCGAACAGCAAAGAAACTACGACCCCAACCACTTTCATTAATGGCAACACTTAAAGATAAAATAGCATTTGTTCCATAGTCTTGTTCTGCTTTTTTAAAATTACCGCCTTCGTCATACAACATTGATTGACGACTTGGAAAATTTCTATCTATAGTTACCCAATAACCATTATCATCAATTTCAAAATGAGCATCTCGATTAATTTTAGCATCATATTTTCTACTTAAATAATCATTTATTTCTGCAGCCGTATAATTTGATTTCGTCCGATGTGATAAGTATAAATAATAATTATAGTAAGGTTCTGAATTAACTGCTCTTTGATGATCACCTTGTTTTTCATCTTTTACCAAATCACTAAAGGTCTTATAAAAATAAATACCATCAAAACTATAATATTTAACCCCTTGTTCTAAAAAGAAAGGAGCTGGACCAATAATATGCGACCCATTGCCAACGTCATTATTTGTCCGAAAACGCAATTCATCAAAAGTATTTACTTCATAATATGTTGCTAATTGCGATGGCTTGTCATCTTTGACTTCTTCTAACCATGTTTTATTATTATTTTGTGCAACATAACCTTCCATATTATTAATTTTTATTTTATACCAAGCAAACCCATCTGCTTCTATCAACTTTCCTTTATTAAGCCATTCATAATTGTTTCCTATTCTAGTTTGAACACCATTTTGAAAACAAGTTGTTTCATCATCACAACCATATTGCTGGTATGATGTTCCAGGTCCTTTTCGAACATTTAAAAGTGTCAGTGACTTAATATAATTCTTATTGGAAAGAGTTTCCTTAATATTCATATTTGAAAAAGGCTTTATTTCACCATTATTAGCATTAATCCAACCAATGCGACCATTAATTTTTATTTGATAGCGTTGATTAGTAGGACAGTAGTCTAAAAACAAAGCATCGGAATTATAAGCGCCATTAAAATAACCAAAATTACTAGCTGTGCCACTTTTGTTATTAAAAATTGTAATGGTTTGGCTAGCTAGCGTTGTTAAACGAACCGTCCCATATTCGACATATAAAACTTCATTATTTTTTACTACCATTGGGACATTTTCATCATCTGCTTTATAATTTTGAACATCCTCTTTTGCCTGTTCATATGTTGCATGGCAATCCTTATGAGAAGAAACTTCGCCATTGGCATGGGCAATTTTCACACAATAAGAACCCGTGGCTTTAATTGGCATCACCGGGAAAAAACTTGTCAAAAACAAGCTAATAATTAAAGCATAATTAATTATTTTTTTCATAGGATACCTCCCCCACTTAGTGTTGCTAATCACATTATATCAAATAAGCAAAAACATTAGCAAATTGACTGAAAATTTATTGACACTTAGTTGTCTCTTGTTTTTTCTTTCAAAATATACCCTAAATTATACTTTTTTTAAATTTATGCTATAATATTTTATTAAGGAGTATTTAAAATATGTGCCAAAATTTTCAAAAAGAAGTTTTACTTTTTTTAAACGAATTTAAAACAAATTTAAAACAAATTAAAAATCGAAAAACATTTAAAACACAAATCCCAAATTTAATAACATTAACAAGGCTTTTATTAATCCCTGTTATTTTAATATTTCTATTTAATGGGAAACTATATATTGCTGGTATTTTAACTATTATTGCTATTTTAACTGATTTTTTTGATGGTTTTTTAGCAAGAAAATTAAAAGTTGTTAATTCCTTTGGCCAAAAATTTGATTCCATAAGTGATAAAATTTTTACCATTTGTATTCTCACCGCATTGTCTTTAACGTATTACTATCTTATTTTGGTTATTTTTCTTGATATAGCAATTGCTTTTACTAATAGTTATTTTATTTCGCTTGGTCGTAAAGTTACTACCCATTATATTGGCAAAATTAAAACTTTGTTTTTGGGAGTATTAATAATTAGTATATTTTTTGAACAAAACAATTATATAAAACAAATAATTCCATTACTTTTAATAATAACAATTTTCTTGCAAATAATAACCTTAATAACTTATTTAAGAAAACATTTAAAAAAGGACATTTAGTCCTTTTTCATTTGATTTTTAACTTCATCAGCAAAGTTTTCATCGCGTTTTTCCATTCCCTCACCGACGGCATAACGCATAAAACTTATTAGTTGTGTGTTATTTTTTTGCAAAAATTCCTCAACAGTTATATCAGGATCTTTAACATATGATTGTTTAAGCAAACAAACTTCTTGAAAATATTTTTGCAAACGACCAATAACAATCTTCTCAGCAATGGCATCTGGTTTACCTTCTGCTAACGCTTGCTCTTTTAAAATTGCTTTTTCTTTTGCTATTTCATCAGGTGTTAAATCTTGTTCACTAATCACATGTGGTTTCATAGCAGCAATGTGCATAGCAACTTCTTTAGCAATCACATCATCACCTTTTACTACTGTTAAAACAGCTATTTTACCACCTAAATGAATGTAAGAACCAAATTTTTCATCACTTTCTTTTTCAATTATTTTAAAACGACGTAAACTTAATTTTTCACCAATTTTAGCAGTTTTAGCAATAATTAAATCATTTATTTTTTGATCTTGATATGAAAGTTCTAAAACTTCTTCAACCAAACTAACTTTATTTTCTAAAATAACTGTTGATACTTGTTTTACCAGCTCCTGAAATTCAGGATTTTTAGCGACAAAATCAGTTTCACAATTCATTTCTAAAATAACAGCTTTGTTTTCATTAAACATAATATCTGCCAAACCTTCCGCTGCAATACGATTTGTTTTATCAGCGGCCTTAGAAATACCTTTTTCCCGAAGCCAATCAACAGCGGCAGTAATATCTCCTTTAGTTGCTTCTAATGCTTTTTTACAATCTAGCATTCCCGCTCCGGTTTCATCTCTTAATTTTTTTACTTCTTCTGCATTCATCTTCTAGGCCCTCCATTATTTCAAGGCTTCAATCAATTCAGCTTTTTTCATTGTTGAGTAACCTTTAATCTTTTCTTTTTTAGCTTTTTCTTTTAATTCGCCAACCGTTAATTTTGTTAAATCTTCCTTAACTGGTTTTGTTGATTTTTCTTCTTTGGCTTTTTTCGGGGTTGCTTTTGCACTAACCACTTTCTTTTCAGCAGGTTTAGTTGCTTCCTTTTTCTTTTCAACTTCCTTTTTTGGCTTTTCAATTTCCTTTTCAACTGATTTTTCAATTTCCTTTTTTGGCTTTTCAATTTCCTTTTCAACTGATTTTTCAATTTCCTTTTTTGGTTTTTCAATTGGTTTTGTTTCTTTTTCTGTTTTATGTTCACCAACATCTTTTTTATCATCACGAGCAGTTATTTTAGTATATCTAATTGGTGCTCTTCGACGGCGATCTTGACCATACTCGCGATCTCTTCGATCTTCTTTTGGTCTAATTGTTTCAACTGCTTTTTTCATAATATCATCGCCATTTTCAACATCTTCTGAATCTTGACCAAACTCAACAACTGGACCATCAGTTTTAGAATTAATAGCATTAGCCATAACCGCGGTTACCAATTTAACCGCTCGTATAGCATCATCATTACCAGGAATAACATAATCAACTAAATCTGGATCACAATTTGTATCCACTAAACCAATAACCGGAATATTTAATTTTCTTGCTTCGCGAACAGCAATTTCTTCTTTCATAGGATCAACGACAAACATTGCATTGGGCAGTTTATACATTTCGCGAATTCCTTCAAAAATTAAATCTAATTTCGCCATTTCTTTTTTCAAACCAAGCACTTCTTTTTTCGGTAAAAGATCAAATGTACCATCCTCAGCCATTTTTTCTAATTGTTCTAACCTTTTTACTCGTTGACGAATAGTTTTAAAATTAGTTAGTGTTCCTCCTAACCAACGTTCGCAAACAAAAAATGAATTAGAACGAATTGCTTCATCCTTAACCACTTGGCTTGCTTGTTTTCGGGTACCAACAAAAATTGTTTTGCCACCTTTTTCTGTAACATCTGCTAATAATTGATAAGCCTCTTCAATCTTATCAGCCGTTTTCTTTAAATCGATGATATAAATACCATCCCGTGCAGTATAAATATACTCTTTCATTTTGGGGTTCCATCTTTTCGTTTGATGACCAAAATGCACCCCTGATTCTAATAAATAATTGATTGATACAACAGCCATATTTCTTTCCTCCTTTTGTTAAATCCTCCATTGGTTCTTCTTCAGAATACCACCCTTTAAAAAGAGCACACGGTTCCAAATCCCCAATGTGTGTTTTTAAAAACCATTATAAGTTTAACATATCACCCTTTTAGTTGCAAGAAAAAAGTTGAATTTTTTTCATTTTCAACTTTTATCGATTATCAAAAGTAACAATTATTACCGTGTAATCATCTCTTTCATACGCCGATAATAACATTTCGCGAACACTATCATTATGGATATACCGCATATTAAATGATTTATCCGGAAATTCATGTTCATCAAATAATGACCAATTGCTAAGTAAGGCTTGATTATGAAGCCATATTTTTACTTCTTCAATAGTACTTGATGTATCAATAAATGCTTTATAAGATTTCATTTTATCGCTTGGTGTTCCCATAATATTTTCATTATGCACTGTAAAATCACGCAAATTTCCTCCTGGAATAACTGCTTGATATTGATTCATTTTATTAATTGCTTCTTCACTAGCTGCTTCTAAATTTTCTGTTACTAAATTAAATTTTTTTTCCTCTATTTCATCAACTTCATCTTCCAGGTTTGAACCATCATCAACTTGTTTTACTATTTCCCAATTACCACTATTGCCTTTATTTTGCCATTTGCCAAAAGCAACAATAGGATCCTCTAATTTTATTTCACCTGTAAAAGTAATATCCTCATTATCAATGCTGCCAGAAACTTTATAATCTTTAGTAATTTTAAGAGAACCCGAACCAAAAAACGTTGTAAAAATTCGATTATCATCAACATCAATAAGAAATTCTACTTTTTCAGTACCATCTTCATTTTGATAAACTCCTTTGTAAGTGCCCGCTAATTGTTTTTCTTGAAACTCTTTCTCAGACATTTCCGTACTAAAGCATCCCGGAATTAAAAAAAGGATAAAAAGCAAAAATATCTTTCGCATTATTCAAAATCCTCATTGGCGGGTGTGTTATTATCATATTCATTGTTTTCGAAAACAGGATTAGCATCACTACCAACGCTTATCGCACCACCACCCCAATATGCTGTATTGTTTGTAAAAACATTATTTTTTACTTGCGGATTGGACAAAGTAATACGAAGCGCCCCACCAAAACTATCGGCTTCATTATTTTCAAAGCGATTATCTGTTATTAAAACATTAGCATTTGATGATGTGAAAACCGCACCACCACTTTGATTTGCATGATTATTACGAAAAACATTATTAGTAATTTCTGAATTTGATTCATGAACATAAATAGCACCACCATAATTAGCAACATTTCCTTCAAAAACATTATTAGTAATTGTTGGTGATGTCCGTTGTGTCATTGGTGCAATAATAATTGCTCCTCCTTCGGTATAATTCCCACCTGTAATCGTAAAACCAGCAATTTTTGCATCACTGCTCTCACCATTTTCAAAGCGGACTACTGGTCCATCGCCAAGTCCCATAATAATAGTGTTTTCCACCACATTACTGTCAGTTGGATTACTACTTGTTAAAACAATGTTTCTGCCCTCAAAATTAATATCTTCGTTGTATGTGCCTTCAGCGACAATGATTTCATCGCCATCAAGAGCATTTTCAATCGCCACAGTAATTGTCTCATAATCTTCCGGAACATTGATTACTTTTCCTTCTGTAACTTGTTCTGGAATATCATTTTTTTCTTCTTCGACACTATCTTTTTCCTCCGATGTACCACATGCTGTAAGTGCCAACATTAATAAAATTAATAATCCTTTTTTCATATTTCCTCCTCTATTTTATAATCTTAATTGATGCCATCATTTCTTCAAACACTTCAAAATATTCATCATATAAATCACTTGGTGCTGTGTATGAAATTTGATGAAAGACATCTTCATCTCTTTCAATTAAATAAACTTTTTGTTGCATGTCTTGATCTTCTTGCTCATAACTTGTTGTAAATGTAAAATATTGAAATACAGTTCCAAACGATTCTATTTCGCCTTCTATATATTCAGTTACAGTACCATCAACAGCTTCAATTTGACTTTTGTAATCTTCATAATGAGCTTCCAAATCTTCATAATCACCACCACCGGCGGTTGTTAATACATTTTGAATATTAACAGTCGTGTAATATGCATCCGTTCCCTCATAGCCACTAAAAAGAATTGACCAAGCATTTAAATATTCATACATCCAATCATTAGGATATTGCCAATAAACTCCAATTCCAGAATAGAAAAATGTTTTTTCACTAACATACTCATCAGCAACAACCGAAAAACTTGTCCGTGCTAATGATTTTTCATCATAGTAAACCCCAACTTCATATTCGCCTAATTGCCAACCTTCATCAGGTCTTGTTAAACTAAACCAGACATCATTGTCTCTTTCTTCCAGTGTAAGTGAAGCCTGTCCTATTGCTTCATCCTCATAATACCACTTTACTGCTAATTGAACTTCTTCATCAACACCTTCAACTCGCCCAGTACCATAAAACTCCATGTTTTCACTAACAAATTGGTTGGTTGGAAACAATGGTTTTCCTTCTTCATCAACCGCAAATGCAGTTTGAAGATTAGAAACCTCAAAATCAACACTAACTTCTTCCTTTTCTTCCTTTTCTTCAGTTTTTTCTTCTTCTGTTTCCTCCATTAACGCACTATAAACAAAATATAAGCCTCCTACCAAAAGTAAAATTATCAAAATAACAATTAAAGGGTTTTTCCCTTTGGGGACATTTTTTTCTAAATTGTCTTTGCTCTCTGTAACTACTTCTGGTTCTGTTTTGTTTTCACTAGTAAGATTTTCTTCTTCTTTTTGGATTGTTTCATCCACATTTGGTTTTTCTTCATTCATTTTTTTTTCACTCCTTTATGATTTCATTATACCATATTTACAAAAATTTGAAACTTTTTTTCCAAAAAAAAATAACCTTTTGCTGGTTATTATTTTTATTGGAGCGGATGATGAGAATCGAACTCACGTATTCAGCTTGGAAGGCTGATGTTCTACCATTGAACTACATCCGCATAATTACGTATTAAATTATACATAATTATTTTTTTTTTGTCAAACAAATCAAAAAAAAAAAGAATAAATTTCTTTATTCTTCTTCGATCATAATTGAATAATAAAAACTAGCATCAGTTATCGATGTTTGAATTGTAAAATCTAATGCCTCTCGCTCAGTTGAAACAACTAAACTAATTTCTTCATCAACTGATGTAACACGATCACTGTCAACTCTATTATCAGCATAAGGTCCGTCCGTAACAGTTAAAGATAACCAATAATCACGTTCAACATTTGTGTTAAGGTCAAATAGTGTGACACGATACTCTACGCCTGGTTCAACTTCAAAACGATAATTAACTGTGGGCGCCAAAGTGAATTCATAATCATATAAATCCCCTTGATAAACTTCTTCTTCCTCGGTTGCCTCCTCTTCTTGCTCCTCTTCTCTAATTTCTGTTTCTTCCTCTAATTCCGTTGTTTCCGTTTCATCATTAAAACAGCCAACCATTAAAAACGTCATTATTAATAAAATGAAACCAAACTTCTTTTTTAAAATCACAATCTTCCTTCTTTCGAAATTACACTAATATTGTATCATTTTTTTTTAAAAAACAAATTAAAAATTAATTTATTTGATATAGTTTTACTTGGCGGGAATAACAACCCGAAAACCAATTTCATCGCCATCACTACCATCATTTGCAGAAAAAGCAAAAATAGCCGCCTCATTAGACAGTTCATATGTTGCACCACGCATAAACCAAATATTAGAATTACCATAAGGCATTTCACTAACACCATTATACCAATCAAAAGTCTCGCCAGTTGCATCGCCTAAAATTCTTCGATTATAACCATTTTGTGCCGCAGCATACTCATAAAAATTAAAATACGAAAAATAATGCGACAAAGGACTTGCAAACCCAGCATTTGCTTGTTGCTCGTTTCCTTCATCGTCTAGCATTACTCCTAAAACTTGTTCCCAAACACCACCACTCATATCATAAACTCCATAAACATTTCCAGTTGTTGATGCCTTTTGACCAATTATTGTATCATACGTTTCACATTCACTTGTTGCTGCTTGGCTAGCATTATCATAAGCACAGCCCGTTAATAAATCTTGATTAGGATTTATCCATATTTCTTCACTATTACCATAAATTGAATTGGAAAAATAAGCAATGGCGCCCCATTCAAGATTATTCATTAACTTCGTATCTTGTTTTAAACCATACGCCCCCTGACCTAATTGACTGGCAATAGCAAATTGATCACTAAGATTGCTTCCTGTTAACATTATTTGATTTGGTCGAATAGTAGGAACGGCATTAGTTCCAGTGGTTGTAAATTTACCAACCCAAAATCCGGCTTGATTTTCATCACCAAAAGTAAATGCAGGATGCGTTAACCATTCACCGTTGTTATTTCCAAGTGATTTTTCTGTTTTTGTTCCTTCAAATTCAATTTCAATATTACGTTCTGATAATTCACTAGCTGAGGTATTAAATAATTTATAACGAAAGCGAGGAATCCAAACAAAATGTGCAAGAATATCATCTTCATCAACCATAATGCCATGATTATTTAAATAAAGTTCGCGATATTCTTGTTTTACTAAGACAACATTCGCCCATTCATTTTCCAAATAGTTATACCACTCACTTGTTAAATCAGCAACCATCCACCCACTATTATATACAACGGGAATCATTTGATTAAATAATTTTGGCGGATTAGCGCCACTTTTATCAACAAAATTAACTTGCATTTCTTTGGGCTGGCAATGATAACCATCAACGATTGTTACTGCCATTTCTTCAGTAAAAGAAACTTTCACTAATTTTTCTTCGTCATATTTTTCGCCTTTGGCAACGTCATATAAATAATCACCCAAATAATTTTCACTAATTAATGTATCAATGCCAATACAAAACACATTGCCCGCTATATTAGGAAATTGATGCGGATGATCTAAAACGTATCTTTCTGTTTGTTGAATAATTAGTTTTTCGGTTGCTTCATCCATTGTTGAAACCGACCGCCTTAAAAATTCAACGGTAATTGGAAACACAGTAAAATAAAGTAATACTAATAATGTTAAAACCGCTAACATTTCAATAATTGTCATACCCTTTTTATTCATTTTTTCACTCCTCTGATAATATTAATCGAAAACCACTTGTTATATTCCCAGCACTATTATCAAAACTAAAAATACCAGAATTATTAATGTCGCCACCTCTTAAAAAGAAAGGATTATCATCAGTAATAAACACTTGATTACTACCATCCCAGCCCCTTGTTTCAGATGTGGCATCCCCTAAAATACGACGCTCATAAGCGCTGCTATCATCACTTGTTATCCCAAATTCATATTTATCAATGTATTTTTCCCCAATTTGATTAATATTATCAAGATTGGATGATCCTATTAATAAAACCGTTTTCGTTAAATCATACATCGCGTTCATTACTGATTCAAAAGCCCCACCACTCATATCATAAACGCCATAAACATTACCAGTAGTTGATGCGTTTACGCCTTCGCTAGAATCAAAGGGGTTACAAACAATGCCACTACTAGCATTATGACTATTACCAGCACATCCGGTTGTATAAGAGTCGTTAGGATTATTCCAAACCACATTTTCATTGCCATAAATTGAACGACTTAATAAAGCAACCGCACCCCACTCAAGATTACGTGCCAACCGCGCATTAAAAACATTAACATGATCTTTAAAATTAATAGCTGTCAAATAATTATCAGCTAAATCATTATTTAAAAGCATTGTTTCATTGGGCAGAACACTTGGGTTTTCTAAACTACCAGTTGTCGTATATTTTCCTATCCAAAAACCTTTTAAATTAAGATCACCAAAAATAAAAGCCGGATGTGTAAGCCACATATCATTTTCATCTCCGCGCGCCTGGGCGCTTCTAACTACTTCAAATTTAATAGCAATTGTTTCTTCAATAACACTTTCTCCTAAAGTGTTAAACAATTGATAACGATAACGAGGAATCCAAACAAAATATCCTAAGACGTCTTCATCAGCAATTAACATGCCATAATTTCCTAAATAATCTTCCAAGGCTGCTTCTTTTATCAAAACAGCATTCGCCCACTGTCGATTATCATAATCATACCATTGTTCATTTAAATTAGCTTTCACAAATCCTGATTCACTATTAACAATTGGAATTAAATTATCACTTAACAAAGGCCTGGTCGCACCACTATCATCATGATATAACTCTGTCGCTAAAACTTCTTGACAATTTTGATTAACATGTATATCTAATATTTTATTCAAGCTAACCTCAACTTGTAAAATATCACTTAATTCAAATTTTCGAGAATTTTCAATTAAATTAACATTAATAAAGTTATCCTGCACTAAATCTTCTATCAAAAAACAATAAGTATCACCATTATTTAAAGGATACTTACGAGCATTTTGTTCAATATAAAGTTCGACCGCCGCATTAATCAGTTTTTCTTCTGTTTGAGCAATTTCATGATAGCGCGTATTCACAAAACTTATGATACTTGGTACTATCAATAAAATTATAATCGAAATAATTGTAATCGCTGCTAACATTTCTATTAAAGTTAGACCACGTTTTTGCATTACTATCTCCATATTTTAATTATAAGCAATTTTAAAAAAAATGTAAAGAAAAAAACAACAGTTAGTTGTCTTCAATCTTTAATTCTTCTTTTCCCTTATAATTACCACAGGCATTACAAACACGGTGGGGCCTTCTTATTGCACCACATTTGTCACATTTTGTAACAGGCTTTGCACTTAATTTATAATGCGTTCTGCGCATTCTTTTTCGTGTTTTACTTACTTTCCTAGCCGGTACAGCCATATTTACACCTCTTCTCTTTTGTCAACACTTATTCATTTTCCCATAAAAGATAAAAAATATCAAGTGTTTTTTTATTTTTGACATTTGGGACAATAATATGTGCCCCTGTTATTAACTTTAGCTTTGATAATTTTATTTTGACAAGTAAAACATAATTCATTAGCACGATTATGAACTAACAATTCTTGTTGAAACATACCTTTTTTTCCTTCTTCAGGCATATAAGTGCTAATTGTTGTCCCACCAAGGTTAATTGCTTTTTTTAATACTTTTTTGGTATTAGTAATAATTTTTTTAATTTCTGAATCTGTTAATTCATTAGTTTTCTTTTTCGGATTTATTTTGCTTAAAAATAAAATTTCATCAGCATAAATATTACCAACACCAACAAAAATACTTTGATCTAATAAAGCTGTTTTAATATGAATTTTTCTTTTTTGATAAGTATTTTTTAAATATTCTAATTCTAATTGTTCTGGTTCAGGGCCTAAATTTTGAAAGAAAAACACTAAATTAAAAGCATCTTTTTTTATTAATTGCATGCGACCAAATTTTCTTGAATCTTCATATCTAAGATCTATATCATTATCTAATAAAAAACAAACATGTTGATGTTTTTCTAATGCCTGATTAGGTTTGCGAAAAACATATTTGCCTTCCATGCGCAGATGACTAATTAAATAATAATCATCTAATTGAAAAATTAACCACTTGCCTCTTCTTTTGAGATCATTAATTTTTTGATTTTTTAAATTTTCAATAAATTTTTTTTTATCAATCGTAATTGTTTTATCATAATAAACTTTTACATCAACAATTTTTGTCCCAATTATCTTTTTTGCTAAAACCCGGCGCACAGTTTCTACTTCTGGCAATTCTGGCATTATTATCACTCCACATCGTTTTATGGTAAATTACAATCACTTAAAGTTTTCTCTTGAATAACAAATTCACTATTATCTTTTGCTTTTTGCAAGCAATAGCCCTTTTCATAAATCGCCATGCGAACATTTCCTTGTTCATCAATAATTATTGTTCCTTGCTCAGGAAGTCTTCCGACAACGGAAATATCTGGAGTTTCTTTCGTAAAATGATTGTTTTTTATAATAAATGTTTGTTGCGAAAACTCACTTTTATCAACGACGCTTATCGCATAATAATCGTTCATCGCCTTTAATAAGCGCTCCCCCATCGTTTCAAAAACTTGCGAAAAAGGTCTTTTATCACCTGCTACTGAAAATGGAAAATCAACATATGTTTTATCAATGTCAGATAAGTAAATTTCATTTTTAAAAATCTTTTGTTCATCAGTAGTTAACTGATATGCAATTTCTTCAAGATATCCACCACCTACTTTTACAATTACTTCAACCTGTCCAGCTGCTTCATAAAAAACGCTATCAGGACTGAAGAAAACGCGCGGATCAACGGTTATCTCATAAGTATTTAAAAAAGGGAAATGCCGATTAAATGAGGCAAAGTTTTCATTAATAAAATTAAGTTCCGGAATACCAAAATCTTGATCAACCATTATTTGTTCATAAGCCATCTGCCACTCGTTATCAGCATCTTGTTTGTAAATATTACCAACCCCATCCGAAAACATTTCATAATACAAATAAGCTTGATTAACAAAATCATATCGCTTCATTCTTTGATTACGCCAATCAATTTTTTCAGTATAACTATATTCTAATTCAACGTGATCGGTATATTCTGATTCATAATAAACAACTTTTGCATTTAAAGTTAGACTATTAACTTTATTATGATTATTGATAGCGTTTTCTAAATTATAATTACCAAAACATCCCGTTATTAATAATAGTATTAATAATACAAACAATTTTTTCATCCTAAATCTCCTTTGCCGCTTATTATATCACAAAAAATATTAATATTAAAATTAAATATTTACTTAATTGCAAACCAATTTTCACCAGTTGCAATAGTTACCTTTAAAGGGGTTTTTAATTGGGTGGCATTTTCCATTTCTGTTTGAACAATTTCTTGCACTAATGCTAATTCACTTTTTAAAACATCAAAAACTAGTTCATCATGAACTTGTAAAATCATTTTGCTTTTTATTTTTTCTTCTTTAAAACGCTTATCAATTTGCACCATAGCAATTTTTAAAATATCCGCCGCCGTTCCTTGAATTGGAGTATTTAAGGCGAAACGTTCTCCTTGTTTACGAATCATATAATTTTTATTTGCTAATTCGGGAAGATTTCGCTTCCTATTAAATAAAGTTTGAACCGACCCACTTTCAGTTGCTTCGGCAATTGTTTTTTCCATATAACTTGCAATTTCTGGATATGTTTGTAAATATTGAGCAATAAATTCTTTTGCTTCTTTAACACTAATATTTAAATTTTCTGCTAAACCATATTCACTCATGCCATAAATAATCCCAAAATTAACCGCTTTAGCTATGCGGCGCATTTTCGGTGTGACAACTTCTTCGGCAAAAATATCTTGGGCGGTTTTAGTATGAATATCCTCATCATTGGCGAAAGCATCAATTAAAGAATAAACTTCGGCAATGTGCGCGAGAACACGCAATTCAATTTGCGAATAATCTGCTGTTAATAATACGCATTTATTACTTGCTTGAAAAGCTTTTCTAATTTTCCGTCCTTGTTCATAACGAATAGGAATATTTTGTAAATTCGGTGAGACTGATGATAAACGTCCGGTTTTAGTTAAAGTTTGTTGATAGATAGTATGGATTCGGCCTTTTTTTTCGGCTTCTAAAAGACCTTCGACATAAGTTGCGTATAACTTTGTTAGCATACGGTATTCCAATAATTTTTCGATAATAGGATGTTCATCTCGTAATTTTTCTAAAACATCAACAGCGGTCGAAAAACCAGTTTTGGTTTTTTTTCCTGTTTTTAAACCTAATTTTTCAAATAAAATTTTTCCTAATTGCTGCGGTGAACTAATATTAAATTCAACGCCTGCTAAATTATATATTTCATTTTCTAAAAGTTCAATTTTAATTTTAATTTCATCACCCATTGTGTTTAGAATTTGTTTATTAATACAAACGCCAGTAAATTCCATCATTCCTAAAATGCGTGCTACGGGCATTTCAATTTCTTGAAACAAGGAATTCATCTCTTCTTTTGCTAATTCATCAAGAAAATGTTTTTTTGTTTCATAAATAAATTTTGCTTTCACCATAGCATTATAAGGAGCCTCTGTTTCTTTATCACAAACTAATTCATAATTAAATTGACATGCTAAATAAGAAACATCATCTTTAACATTATAATCTAATAAATAAGCTGCTAACATAGCATCATAGGCAACTGATGTTAAATCAATATTATGTCTTTTCAAAACAACCCATGCTTTTTTATAATCATAAGTTAATTTCTTATCTATTTTTGCTAAGGCTTTGGCGATTAAATCCTTTTTAACATAATAATTTTTTTTCGTAGCATAAACAGCCATCCCTAATAATTTACTCTCATGATAATTTCCAGCTTCTAAAACCAAAGAGAAAGCCGCTTCTTTTAAGAGGGGCAGGTTTTTTTCTTCGTTAATAATTTTAACTTTAGAAACTTGTTTGTTTACTGGTTTTAAAAATGAAAAAAATTCTAAATCACGATATAATTCTAACAATTTTTCTTCTTGTTTTTCCTCAACTTTTATATCGTTTAATTTAATTTTAACGGGAATATTTTTATTTATTTGCGCTAATTGATAACTAAGATATGCGTTTTCCTTATCTTGTAATAATTTTTCTTTTATCTTTCCTGATATATTATCAATATTTTGATAAATATTATCTAAAGTTTCATATTCTTGTAATAATTTTAAAGCCGTTTTTTCACCAATTCCTTTCACCCCGGGAATATTATCTGATGCATCACCTTGAAGGGCTTTTAAATCAACAATATTATTAGGTGAAATATTATATTCTTGTTTAAAATTTTCTGGCGTATAACGAATAAAATCTTTTTGTTTTAATAATTTTACTTCAACTTCATTAGAAATTAATTGTAGCAAATCTTTATCACTACTAATAATGGTTCCATAAAAATTAGCATCAGCTTGACAATACTGAGCAAAAGTGCCAATAATATCATCGGCTTCATAATCATCAATTTCATAATGTTTAATGCCCATATAAGATAAAATTTCTTTCGCTAACGGAAATTGTTTTTTTAAATCATCGGGCATTTCAATTCGATCAGCTTTATAATTTTGATAAAGATCATGCCGAAAAGTACGACCACGATCAAAAGCAACTAGCATATAGACAGGTTTTTCTTCGTTAATAATTTTATTAATCATATTAACAAAACCATACAAACCATTAGTTGGGAATCCTTTGCTATTTTTCATAAAATTCCCACTATATGCTGTCGCATAATAACTACGAAACAATAAATTATTGCCATCAACCATAACAATTTTTTCCATTATTCTCACCAAATATATTTTATCATAAAAAAAGGATTTAATAAATTAAATCCAAACACTAAAGGTAATCGCTAACATACTAAGTAACAAACCAACAGATAAGAAAAGCTTCACAATATCATTTTCATGCCAACCCAGTTTTTCAAAATGATGATGTAAAGGCGCCATTAAAAAAACTCTTTTATTACGTAATTTAATACTAGCAATTTGAATAATAACCGATAAAGTAACAATAACAAATACCCCTGCCACCACAATTAGTGTTAATTCATGAGAAGTAATAATAGCAATAGAAGCTAATGTGGCTCCAAGTGTTAAGGACCCGGTATCGCCCATAAAGACTTTGGCTGGGTAAGTGTTAAACATTAAAAACCCTAGCAATGCCCCTACTAAAACAAAAGCAAAAATAGCGATATCTTGATGTCCTGCCACCCAAAAAGCACTCCAAGCAATCATGCCAAATGTGGCGAAAGCAATTAATGCCAATCCTCCTGCTAAACCATCAAGACCATCCGTTAAATTAACAGCATTTGATGATCCCATTAAAACTAATAAGATGAAAAAGTAATAAAAAATTCCTAAATCTAATTTAATACCTAATGTATAAATATTAACAATGGGATCATTCCCACTCGAAATAAAAATATAAAAGAAAATACTAGAAATTAAAAACTGACCAATTAATTTTTGTCTTCCTAACAAGCCATCATTCTTTTTTCTTTTTATTTTTAAATAATCATCAACAAAACCTAAAATAGCATAGGACAAAAAGACAAATAAAACAATTAATAAATTAAAACTAAACTCGATATTGCCCATTAATAACAAAACACCAGCCGCCAACAAAGAAGGAATTATAAAAATAAGCCCCCCCATAGTCGGTGTTCCTTTTTTTTGCTGATGCTCTTTATCTAAATATTCTGAAATGTTTTGTTTAAAATTAAATTTCTTCAAAAATGGAATTATAAAAAAGGCAAAAATCCCGGCGATAATAAATCCAATCATCATTGCTAAGACTGCTTTGGTTAAAATAAGCATAGTATCATCTCCATGTATTTAGTATACCATTTTTTGCTAAAAAAAAATGCGCTTTTTTGCATTAGTGTAAAGGCATCGTAAACAAAAAAAGCATTTCCCCGCTTTATTTTAATAACATTTGAAAGATTAAATTACTTGCTCGTTAAACTTATTTAATTGCTTTTTTTTGCTTTTCTTGATATTATTAAATTAAGAAAAAAATTAGGAGGTGGCGATATGCCAATATTAAAAAATGCCAAGAAAAAAGTAAAAAACATCCGAAAAAAAAGCAAAGTCAATAATGTTTATTATGAAAGTATGCGAACAGCAATTAAAGATTTAAACAAAGTCATCGTTGCTGGTGATGCAAAAACAGCAAAAGAAAAATTAAATGTTGCCATAACAAAAATAGATAAAGCACAAAAAAAGGGTTTAATTAAGGCAAATAAGGCCGCGCGGCACAAAAGTAAATTAACAAAAAATGTTAATGCAATGAAGTAGTTATCTTCATTTTTTCGTTTTTTAAATATGGGGTGTAATAATGGAACCAAAAACAATGTTAAAAATTATTTTTTATGGCGCTTTTTTCGTGCTTATTTTGGTTTTCTATGTTCCCGAGATTAATCTATTAATTGATTATGAATATTATGAGGAAGAAGTAATGCCCCCGCCCAATAATGAATACGCCTTAGAAGGTCAAAGTGTTTTCGCAAAGCATTATCTTATTACCGACTCATTTTTAGCTAATGATAGAAATGATTTAATAAGTGCCTTTTTTACTACTATTAATAGTGGCGCTAATGGTTTTACCTTTTACTGCGCTGAGGATTACGAAGAATGTTTTGAAGAAGTTAAAGAACTGACGAAGGATGCTGAATTTTTAACTTATTTTAACAATTTTGTTCATCCTTTTAATAATTATAAAACAATAGGTGTTACTTTTGATTCGCGCGGTAAAGTGCGAATAAATCTTACCCGCTTATATTCAGATGAAGAAATTAACATTCTAAATCAAAAAGTAAAACAAATTTGGGATGAAACTATTTCTGATAATATGAGTAAAAGACAAAAAATTAAAGAAATTCATAATAATATTTTAAATAATAGTATTTATGATCAAGAAAAAGCAAAGGCAATTGATGAAGGACGCACAATCGAAGGCAGCACCTCTCATAAAGCCATTGGTCCCTTAGTAGATGGCTTAGCAATTTGTAGTGGCTATAGCGATGCAATGTCTCTTTTTCTGTATAAAATGGATGTTACTAATTATCGAATTTCTAATGAAAAACATGTTTGGAATTTTTTAAAACTTGATGATGAATGGTTGCATTTAGATTTAACTTGGAATCAACCAATGACAGATAATCAAATTTCTTTAATAATTGAAACTTATTTTTTAATTTCTAGTCAAAGATTAAAAGAACTTGATAGCGATGCTCACTACTTTGATGAAAATATGTTTATTGAAGCACAATAAAAAAGCTATGATTAATTCATAGCTTTTTCAATTTTCATTAAACGATTATATTTGCAAACCCGATCAGTTCTTGATAAGGAGCCCGTTTTAATATAATCTAAATCTAGGCCGACGGCAAAATCCGCAATAAAAGTATCTTCCGTTTCCCCACTGCGATGCGAGATAATAGTTTGATAATGATTTTTTTTGGCTATTTTAATAGTTTCTAACATTTCTGTATAAGTGCCAATTTGATTTGGTTTTATTAAAATAGCATTACAAATATTTTTACTAATTCCCTTTTGAAAAATTTGCGGATTTGTTACAAAAATATCATCACCAACTAACATAACTTTATCACCCAATTTTTCGGTTAAATTAATAAACCCTTCCCAATCATCTTCTGCTAATGGATCTTCAATAATTTTAATCGGATATTCATTAATTAAATTTTCATATAATGAAATCATTTGATAACTTGTTAACTTTTCACCATCACAATGATAAAAACCATCTTGATAAAATTCACTTGCTGCTGCATCAAGTGCTAAGGAAACTTCTTTTTCTGGTTGATAACCTGCTTGCTTTATTGCTTGCATAATTAAATCTAAGGCATGACGATTGTTTTTTAATTTAGGTGCAAAACCACCTTCGTCACCAACTGATGTAGCATAATTATTAACTTGTAATATCTTTTTCAAGCAATGAAATATTTCGCTTCCCACTCTTACTCTTTCAGCCGTCGTTTTTTGTAAAGGGATTATCATAAATTCTTGAAAAGACAGATCATTGTTTGCATGACAACCACCATTTAAAATATTCATTAAAGCCATTGGTTGTTTTCTACCATCAGCAATATACTCATATAGTTCTTGATTATTAGTTTTTGCGCAAAGTTTTAAATAAGCAATTGACACCCCTAAAATAGCGTTAGCGCCGAGATTTTTTTTATTTTCACTACCATCTAAATCAATTAATAATTGATCAAGTTCTGCTTGTGAAAAGTTTTGCTCAATTAACTTTGGTTTAATAACCTTATTAACATTTTCCACTGCTTGCAGGACTCCTTTACCATGATAACGCAGGTCATTATCACGTAATTCAACGGCTTCTTTAGAACCAGTTGATGCCCCACTTGGCACACTTGCCACGCCTTTTTGACCATCTTCACTCATAATTTCTACTTCAATTGTCGGATTGCCACGAGAATCTAAAATTTCCCGCGCTTTTACTTCTTTAATTTTCATATTTGTTCCTTTCTATATGTCTTTTATTAAATTATACCACAAACAAAAAAAGTGTACATATTATACACTTATTTTTCTTTTTTTACTAAAGCATCTTTAATTGATAAATTAAGTCGGCCACGACGATCAAAACCTAATGATTTTACATATACTTCATCGCCTACTTTAACAATATCAGAAGTTTTATTAACTCGTTCTTTTGCTAAATGGGAAATATGAACAAGTCCTTCGCAACCGGGCCATAGCTGAACGAAGCAACCAAAGTCTTCTACCTTAACAACTTTTCCTTTATATATTTTGCCCTCTTCTGCTTCACGAACAATTTCTTCAATCATTTCTAGGGTCTTGTCAATAATTTTATAATCATTATGATAGACAATTATGCGGCCATCATCTTCTAAATCAACTTTTACTGCCTGTTTATCAGTAACTGTTAAAACATCGCTTGCTTCTAAAATAATTTTAGTAATTGTTTCACCACCCCGACCAATAACATCTTTTACTTTCTCAGGAGCAATTTTCATTATTTTTGTTTTCGGAGCATAAGGACTTAATTCTTTCCGTGGTTTATCGATTACTTTATTCATTTTTTGCAATATTTTTAATCGGGCTTCTTTTGCTTGTGTTAAAGCTTTTTTTAATATTTCTTTCGTAACACCGGTAATTTTAATATCCATTTGTAATGAGCAAATGCCTTTTTCGGTTCCAGCAACTTTAAAATCCATATCACCCATATGATCTTCCAGGCCTTGAATATCAGTTAGAATTTTATATTCCTTGCCACGACTAATAAGTCCCATGGCAATACCAGCAATTGGTGCTTTAATAGGAACACCAGCCGCCATTAAAGCCATACTACCAGCACAAATACTTGCTTGAGAAGATGAACCATTACTTTCTAATACTTCGGTTACTACTCTAATAGTATAAGGAAATTCTTCTTCGGTTGGTAAAACTTGTAATAAAGCCTTTTCACCTAATGCGCCATGG
Source organism: Mollicutes bacterium (assembly GCA_003559495.1). GTDB lineage: Bacteria > Bacillota_I > Bacilli_A > RF39 > UBA660 > CSSED10-109M. Next base: position 8,293 of record PWLE01000027.1, on the reverse strand, counting down.
CCAATTTCTCTTCTTCCCGGTGGACCATAACGACCAGTTTCACCGACACTAAAACATGGAAAATTATAATGCATCATAAAACGTTTTTGATCTTCAATTCCTAAACCATCTAATATTTGATGTTCTCCTAGGGCGCCTAATGTTACAACGCCTAAAACTTGTGTTTCACCACGTGTAAAAAGAGCTGAGCCGTGCGTGCGATTTAATAAATCAATAGCCATTTCTAAGGGTCTTATTTCATCTAATTTACGCCCATCAGTTCTTTTTTCTTGAGCAATGATTAAATCTCTTACAATATTAGCTTCTAGTTCATCTAAAATTTGTTTTATTTGGTTTTTTGCATAATCAGTTTCTTTTGTAAAGTGTTCAATAGTTTTTTCTTTTGTTTCTTCAACGGCGGCATATTTTTTTAATTTTTCTTTTATCATTAATGCTTTTTGCAAATCTTCTTGGGCATATTTAATAACTTCTTCTTTTGAATCACCTTCAATTGTCATTAATTCAACGGTTATTTTTTCTTTGCCCACTTCTTTAATTATTTTATTTTGAAAAGCTACTAATTTTTTTATTGCCTCATGAGCGAACATCATAGCATCAATCATATCAGCTTCTTTTACTTCAAGACAACTAGCCTCTACCATATTGATAGCATCTTTTGTGCCGGCCACAATTAATTCTAAATCACTTTTTTCTTTTTCTTCAGCAGATGGATTAATAATAAATTTTCCGTTAACACGGCCAACAACGACACCAGCAACCGGATTATCAAAAGGGATATCACTTATAGCAAGTGCTAATGAACTCCCAAATAAAGCTGCCATTTCAGGAGCGTTATCTTGATCAACACTTAACACTTCGTTTATTACTTGTATTTCATTGCGAAATCCTTCTGGGAAAAGCGGGCGTAAGGGACGATCAATTAAACGAGCGGTTAAAGTTGCATTATCAGTGGGACGTCCTTCTCTTTTAATAAAACCGCCTGGTATTTTTCCAACCGCATATAATTTTTCATAGTATTGCACCATTAACGGGAAAAAATCAGCATCAATGGCATCTTTGCTCATTGTGGCAGCTGATAATACTACGGTATCATCATATCTTATTAAAACGGATCCATTTGCTTGCTTTGCTAAATAATCTGTTTCAACAACTATTGTTTGTCCTTCAAATTTTAATTCATGTTTTTTTCTCATTTTTTTATCACCTCATAATAAAGGCACTCAAAAAGAGCGCCGTTTTTTTACTTTCTTAAACCTAAACTCTTAACTAATTTACGATAGCGGGGCACATCTTTTTTTAATAAATAATTTAATAAATTACGCCTCTGGCCCACTTTTTTTAATAAACCTCGCTTTGAATGAAAATCTTTTTTGTGTTCTTTTAAGTGTTCTGTTAAAAGTTTAATTTCTTCTGTTAATATGGCTACTTGAACTTCAACTGATCCAGTATCTTTATCCGACATGCCATATTTTTTCATTATTTTTGCTTTTTCTTCTTTTAATAATGCCATTTTTTTTAACTCCTTTCTTTTTGCTTCGCCTATTCCTAGATTAAGGTTGGAGTTGCCAAAATCCAAGTAATAGGTACAAAACCAATATACACTAAAATAATAATTTATACAACTATTTTTATTTTATTTTTAACATTTGCCACGGTTTTAATTTTGTTTTATCTTTCTCATACCGCTGATATAGCGCTAATGGTTGATCATTCTCATCAACTAAAAATAACCAATCATAATCCTTTTCATTCATTAATAGTTCACCATTAGCAATTTTTTCAAATTCTATTTTTTGTTTTGGATAAGCAGTTAATAATTCATTAATGGTAATTAAATCATTTTTAGTAATTTGCCCCACTTTTTTGGCATTTTGCAAATGAAAATTGCCTTGTTTAATTCGAGTTAAGGAAATCATTGTCGCAAGGCAACCTAAATTATTAGCAATATCTTCTATTAAAGCTCTAATATAAGTTCCTTTACTTACTAAAACTTTAAATTGAAAAACTTGTGTCTTTTCATCAAAATCAAGCAATGTTATTTCCTTTATAAAAACTTCTTTTTTAGGAAGGTTAACAGTTTGATTATTACGAGCATATTGATATAGTTTTTTTCCCGCCACTTTTTTTGCTGAATATTTAGGAACTTCTTGATTATATTTTCGGGGAAAATTATTAATTGCTTCTTGTAATTGTTTTTTAGTAACTTTTTTTTGACTTTTTTCGATTGTTTTGCCAGTAATATCAGCAGTATCTGTTTTTATGCCAATTTGTGCTTGGGCGATATACTCTTTATCATTTGTTATTAATAAAGATAATAATTTTGTGGCTTCATTAACACCGACAATAAGTAATCCTTCCGCAATTGGATCAAGCGTTCCGGCATGACCAGCTTTTTTTACTTGTAATTTTTCTTTTAACTCTTCAACAACTTCATAGCTTGTTTTATCACGTTCTTTGGCAACTAAAAAAACACCTTTCATTATCGACTCCGTGACATTAACCACAGTCTTAGTATTGTTAGTATTGTTGAAATTAATGCCGCTACATAAGTTAAAGCGGCCGCATTTAACATTGCTTTGGTTTTTTCTTTTTCCACTTTTTGAATTAAGTCTAATTTTAATAATTGCTCATTAGCACGCCGCGAAGCATCTATTTCCACCGGTAAAGTCACTAATTGAAATATTAAAGTTGCTATTAATATATAAATTCCAATCATTAAAAAATCAAATGCGCCCGCAAAAATGCCAATTATAATCGCAAAATAACCTAAGTAACTAATTAAATTAACAACTGGCACTAAAGCCGCCCTAATTCTTAAAAAGACATAATTTTCTTTGTCTTGAATAGCATGACCAACCTCGTGCGCTGCAATTGCTGCCGCGGCAATCGATTTTTCATGAAAAATTGGTGTCGAAAGTCGCACGACTTTGCGCGTTGGATCATAATGATCTGAAAGTTGTTGTTTTACCTCAACAATATGTACTTTTTGCAAATTATTATGATCAAGCATTTTTCGAGCAACTTCAAAACCAGTAACATTATTAAGGTTACTTGTTGTACGATATTCTTTAAAACTGCGATTTATATAATATTGAGCTCCTAAAACTATTAAAATAGATAATATAAACAGCCCAAATGTTATCATATCTGTAAATCCTAAATAAAACATTTTCTAAGCCTCCTTTTTCTTATAAAATTATAACATAAATTGCTTTTTTCAACAAATCTTTTTTTCTTTTATTTGTTAAAATAATATTGCATAATAATAACGTTTATGATACTATTATTAAGTAGCACGGACCCTTAGCTCAGCTGGTTAGAGCTCCCGGCTCATAACCGGGCGGTCGAAGGTTCGAGTCCTTCAGGGTCCACCACGCAGGTGTGGCGAAATTGGTAGACGCGCTAGACTTAGGATCTAGTGTCCTATGACATGGGGGTTCAAGTCCCTCCACCTGCACCAATTAAAAACTATTTTTCAAAGAAAAACACCTTTAAATGATTTAAAGGTGTTTTATTATATAAAAAAAATTATAGTTTTTTTGTTTTTCCTGGTTTCTCTTCTACTTTGCTTTGATTATTTTTTAAAATTAATTCACATAATTGATAAAAATGTTTATTAAAATAAACTTGAAAATAATCATTATACAAACTACCACTTCTTCTAAATCTAACACAACTCATATGATCTATATCGTTGTATTCTAATTTTATTTTTGCTAAAGCAAATTTTAATTTTATAGCATTTTCTTCTTTAATTATTTCCACACTATCAAAAACTTCACTTCTATCACCACCATCATAACCAATATTTTCAGCTAACATACATACATCATCGGAATACCATTTTATTTTGCCATCTTCATATGGTTTTTCAACATATGGACCTTGTTTCATAATGTAATTTAAAAGGTTTTCATATAACTCATTAAATATATTGTATACATTCGAATATCCTTTTTTAATTTCAAATTCTAAATTTTCTTGCCCAACGGCCAACCAATGAATATCATTACCACTAACATCCGTTAATGTTATTTCTTTTTCATCTTCACTAATTATTATTTCTTGCATGTTTTCTGATTTTAAATATTTTATATTTATCAATTTATGCCCTCTTTTCTATAATTGTTTATGCTACCATGATTGTCGAGAAAAATCAATCTCATTAAATAATGGTTTTTAAGAAGTTTAAAAAAAACAATAATAAAAGTTTTGAAAACTTAATTCCAAAACTTTTTCTTTTTTGCTTCAAAATATTATCATTTTAAAATCTATTTATTATGGACAAGTTCCCCAAATTGGACGGGGCTGGGTCCATGCAGTTGCTCCTTCATCAAAACGTTGTGGTTTTTCATTAATGTGATCAACACACCAACTACTTAAATCTTGATTAAATGAAGTGGCATTGAAAAACAAAACATCCACATAAGCATTACTAACATCCCATCCGCTAATATCTTGATTAAATGAACTTGCACCATTAAACATAGCAACCATATCTCTTAAACTACTAGTATCCCAATCACTTATATCTTGATTAAATGAACTTGCACCATTAAACATTGATCTCATCTTAGAGACATTTGAAACATCCCAGTTAGTAATATCACCATTAAATGATTTTGCTCCAAAAAACATTCCATACATTTCTATATTTAACGGTTCCGAATGACGACCAACATTTGAAACATCCCAATTATTTAAATCTTGATTAAAATTTGGGGTACTCATAAACATGCCACTCATGTCATATACACCACCACTCGCCTCATCGAAAAAGTTTTCCGCGGTAAAAGATTCAACATTAACAAAAGCAAACATATTTTTAGCGCTTTTTAAACCAAAACTAGCCGGGATTGGTGTGATAATATCTTTCAATCTTTCTGGTGTTGTTCTTTTAGTTTGATATACCTGTGTATCTAAACGCACATTACAATCATTAATATTATTAGACAAAGATTCTATATCACCCACATAAAAACTACAAAAAGATAATGCCCTAGCTGTCCCCGTTAATGTTACTTCATATATTCCAGCTGAATCGTAAACATGATTAACAGATACATCATCATTATCAATAACAACTTTTTGATTGCCATCTCCCCATTCAATAACTAAATCTGGTTCATCAACCACAAATAAAAAATTGTTTTCATCGGCATCTTCTGGAATTTCCACCACAAAAGTCCAACTATTACTTTCTTCCTCTTTTTCTTGATCCTTTCTTCTTAACTCATACTCATCAAATATTTCTAAACAACCTACTGTTAACAATCCTACTATCAAAATTAAAATCATTATTTTTATTTCTTTTTTCATATTTCCTCCTTAATTACTTTAAATTATATCATAATTTTAATTAAAGCAAAAAGCACTGTAAAGATACTTTACAAACGATTGTCCTATAAAAAAATTAACTTTCGCTAATTTTTTCACTTAATAATATTTTTTCATTTTCAATAGCCAATAAAAGGATCATAAATAATTCTATTTTTTTTGATATTATTCTTTATTAAATCATCACGAACTTGTTTTATCATCATGGGTGGCCCGGAAATAAAATATTTAGCGTTTTGATATTTATTTCTAAATGCCGCTAATTTTTCTTTAAATTCATTCTTGTTATCTAAAAAATGAATTTTGACTTTTTTATTTTTGATCGCTGCTATTTCCTCCTTAAAGAGGAAATCCTTTCTTGTGTCGATATAGAATACTTCAATATCAGCAATTTTTTCAGTATCAATTGCTTTTAACATTGATCTAATTGGTGTTACCCCAATCCCCCCTGCAATCAAAGCATTGGGAATTTGATAATCAGAAACATACAACCAACCAACCGGACCGATCATTAATATTTTCTGGTCAATTCTCATATTTAACAGTCTTTCTTTAAAGGGGCTGGGGTTTTTACCGATTATAGTAGCTATCATAATTTTGTTTTCTTCTTTTGTTGAGGCAATTGTAAAAATTCGGTATTTTCTTTTTCTAACTTCCCAAAACCAAAAAAATCCATATTGCCCAGCTTCCCAGTTTATTTTATTTTTACTCGTAAATTCAAAAAGATAAACATTATCAACTAACCGCTCTTTTTTAGTTAATCTCAATCTGTTTATTTTAAAAATGCCAACAAAATCTCTTAATCTCATTTTATCACCACCAATATAATATTATTAAAATGAAATTTTATTTTCTGAAAAACTTTTCCTAATTACTTCAATTTTTCTATTACTTTCAACATCAAAATATAACTCAACAGCATATTTCATTATATCACTCCCTGTTCTTTCAAATAATCAATTTTACATCTTTTTCATAAGAAAAATTTCTAACGGCTCTTTTTCTAATAATAGACACCCCGCATCTTTATAACCTAACTTTCGATAAAAATTTTGAGCACTTTCATTTGCTTGAGTTGATGTCATACATATTTTAAAGCCTTTTTTAATCATTTCTTGGTCCCATTAATTCATCATTTTGTAGCCAACAGATTTATTTCGATATTCTTCTAAAATAAAAATTATATTCAAAAATGGAATTTTATCCCAAATTAAACCATAACGTAACCAACCAATTACTAAATCTTTTTCCTTAACAATAACTACTTTTCTATCTTGTATTAACTTTAATAATTGACTTTTTTCAATATGTTTATCCATTTTAGAAATAACATCTAAATCTTTTTCAGTTGCATAAATTATATCCATATCTTTAATCCCCTCTTTACTAGTTATTTTTCTCGCTTCATTATTACGCTCCATTTAATTAAATTATATCATAATAAACATTATTAATCACTTTAAGAAAAAGAAACTAAATATTAGTCTCTCTAATCATATATGGTGTCCCAGGAAGGATTCGAACCTCCGACATCCGCCTTAGGAAGATCGAAAGATGTTATATCTTCCAGTATCTCCATATATCTTTATCCTTTTTATTTTATACTCTAATTTCTATTTTCATGGTGTCCTATATCTCACAGTATCTCTCAATATCAAATTATTTGCCACCAAAATGCCACCATTTTATGTTCTTTTTAGTTTTTTTATTTTTTCTTTTTTTTCTTCATCCATAACTTCTTGTTCATTTAATAACACAAAATTCAACAACTCATAAAAATGCTGATTTATATAACACTGAAATCTCTGATCATAATAACTACCACTTCTTCTAAATCTAACACTACTCTTAATATTTGGTGCTGGTTCATATATTGATTTTCTCGTTGCAAGATTAAATTTTAATCTTATTAAATCTTCTTCTTTGATTATTTCAACACTATCACAAATTTCTTCTAAATTTTCAAAAGAACTACCATCATAAAACAAATACGGTTCATCGGAAACCCATTTTATTTTATCCCCTTCTATAGGCGCATTTTTACTATTATCTTTTTTCATATGATAGTTCAAAATGTTCTCATACAGCTGATCAAACAAAAGATATACTGGTAGACACTCTTTTTTTATTTCAAACATTTGATTTTGTGATACATGTACAGACCAACAAATATCAACTCTATCGTACATGCCAAATTGGTTTTCCCCCTCAGTAAATATTATATCTGAGCTAGTTTCTGTTTGTAAAACTCTTATTTTTAGCACTTTTTCCTCCCATCACTCTTATTACTTCTTATTATATCATAATATCATAATTTTAGTTAGAAAAAAGTTGCATCATTTTCAAATAAAAAAAGAAACTAATATTATTAATTTCTCTATTTCTATATGGTGTCCCAGGAAGGATTCGAACCTCCGACATCCGCCTTAGAAGGGCGATTGATGTTATATCTCCTAGTATCTTTCTATATCTTTTTACTAGTTATTTTATACTCTAATTTCTATTTTCATAGTGTCCTATATCTCCTAGTATCTCTCAATATCAAATTATTTGCCACCAAAATGCCACCATTTTGAATCTTAACTTAGAATAACAAATTTAGTGAAAGCCTTCGCTCTCTCGAACTCGGCGGTTATGGTCCCAGGAGGCAACGAACCGAGTACCCGACAGCCTGCGATCTGGTGCTGTGAGAAACAGCCGAAGAGAACGAAGCAAAGCTACGTCTCACCGCATTAGTGCCAGACGGAGATGAAGACCACCAGAGACCGTCAGAACCAACAGGGCCAAGAGAACCCGAGGAAGTACGGAGAGCAGCGGGCTTTATATTGAATCCCGTTGCGTTATTCGTGCTTGGATTGTTTCCTACACGACATTCGGTTGCGTTACTAGTCCAATGATCAGTTGATGCTAGTGATTTTGCTATCCAATTATTTGTATCATTACACCTATATTCAGT
>PWLE01000020.1 GCA_003559495.1 Mollicutes bacterium | reverse complement strand
AATTATTAAAAAAACATAAGTTTGACAGCACCTCTCATTTGTGGTAATTTATAATTAAGTGAGCGGTGTTTTTTTTGAGGGAAAACGGAACAGTTTTAATTTTTGCCAGATTGTGTTATAATGATATTTAAAGTAACAAAAATTATAATAGCTTTATTTACCCACATTTCGCACCTTGACTTTCAAACGTAAATAATTACCCATAACGAAATAAAAAAAATGTAAATTATTATTTTTAAGTTACACTCAAGATAGGCTCTCATAAAAACTGTATTGGTAATTTATAATAAATAATAGCATAAAATGACATGGTGTAGTTGCAGATGTTGTGTGTCCTATATAAAGTTTATAAAATACCATTTTTACTTATTTTTGCTAATATGGTTTTATTCTAACCAGTATCATAATGTTTAGATTCTGTATCATAATATGGTGTGTCACTTAAATATATTTTTATATCAAGACCGAGTAAATCAAGTATTCTTTTTAATGTCTCTATATCTGCATTTTTAGGGAATTCTCTTTGCTTTGTTCTTTCATCATATATTATTTCTAGTCCTGACAATTCTAGAGTTTCTAAGATTTTGTTTCCAGTAGGAGTAAAGGTGTCTATACCGCCCGTTATTGTAAGAGGTTCTGTTTCATCTATTAAGGCTAAACGAGCTCTTCTTTCAATTGCAATATAGATAAGATATGCAATTAATATTAGATAAGCCATTGCTCTTACACGTTCTGGTTTTTCTAAAAATATTGATCCTACAAATGTAGGATCCTTGATGAATTTAAAACTACATTCAACTGATGATTGATTTTTGTATTCTTTTAAAATATCCTTATTAGAACATTCATTTTCATCTAGAATATTGGTGATTAGTACAAAACAGCCTCTTTTTTCTATTTCTTTTTCAACGCTTTTTTGATCAAGGGAACCTACTTCAGCTTTTATCTTATATACAGTCATATATTCAGGAACATAGTCTGTTGGAGGACGTCCTACAACATCTCTAGTTTTTCTTTTTTTAGATTCTTCAATTTTGGTGGTGATAGTATAAAAATTACTTTGATTATTTTTCATAAAATTATTACGAGCTTCCTTAGCATCTTCAACAGAATCAAATTCTTTTTTTTCTAATTTAGCTACTTTTTCTTCCAGTGAATCTTTTTCTTTTTTTAAATTTCGTTTTAAGGTTTTAGATTTACGGTTTTTTAATTGTGATGACTTAACTACCACAAAACGATATCTGTGTCCGTCAATTTCTCTGATATATGAACAAAGGGCATAGTTACTAGCGTTTTTACTATCTGATAGTTTGCCACTTTCTTCAAAGTTATCTTTTTGACAGGCTCTCTGTATTAGTTCTTCTTCCAGATTAAAAGTACCTGGCAAACGGGATACAAATTTAATATTACACTCTGATTCTTTATTTTTATTTATTATTTCTTGAAGATTTTTTTTGGTCGTTAGTTTAGAGTCAGCAACATATATAATGTCAGATAAATATTCAACATCTGTAACTTCATCCATTTTTGAAATAAGGTTATTGTTCCATTTGGTATCATCTATATTTCCTGAAAAAACTTGACCGAAAACTGGAAATTTTTCTTTGTTCACTAAAAGACCATATTTAAATTGTTTCAAATCTGGTCTATGATCCTTACTATGACCTTTGGCCAAAACAAAAGGCAAATTACCATTCAATTCATTATTGTTGTTGTCATATCGACCAGCAAGAGACCAGGAGGTGGTATCACCATGTACTGAATCAACATTAACTTTTTCAATTTTAAGAGCACGTAAAAAAATATGGGAAACAACTACTAGAGGATTAGCCTGATGAAACATATCTAAAACTTTGCCCAGTGAATCATCATTAAAATCTGCAGCTTTAACATCAGAACCAATAAGATTTGAAACATCTTTTTTTCTAAAATATTCTTCAACTAAATAAAGTGGCTTTCTATTGTCTAAAATATTAATAATTAAAGCCTTTATGCGTTTTGCAGGGGAAACTTTGCATTGTTCTTCATCCCAGGTAAAAAGTTCATTAATTATTTTACCTATCCCCAACAGATCAAATAATGCAGAGATAATGGGGGTTGCACCATAAGAAAATATATTTAACATTGTTAAATCACTCCAGTTTAAAATTATAGGTTTGATTTAACAATATCATAGATTAAAAGCTATGTCCATTTTTATTCAAATTTTTTTGATACTTTAAGACTGAAAGTATAAAACGTGTTAAAAATTACATGAAATTAATTCTTTATATAAACTATTTTTACCATTAATAGAGGGTGCGAAATGTGGGTTATATTATAAGCATCACTACTATTTTACAGCCCTATCTTTTCCATGACGCTGAATAGTAATGCCGCTATAATTTAAAGGAAAAACTTCTATACCCGTTCTTTCCAATTTTCTGGTTTTGCTTTCACTGATAAATTTACACTCCTTTATCGTTAGTTTTTATTAAATATAAAACTATATGGCTTCTATTTATATAATAATGTAATTAATTATTCTTTTATAATTTATAACAATAATACTT
>PWLE01000008.1 GCA_003559495.1 Mollicutes bacterium | reverse complement strand
AAGCGGGTGTTCATCGTTGGCCGGAACATGTGGGCAATGGGTATTCGGTTCGGTGTTTGCTTGCTGTAGAGGAAGAAGAGGAAGAGGGGGAAGAAGAGATAACGTTTATTAATTCTTTCGGCGGCAGTGATTATGATTATTTCTTTGGTGTTGATATAACTAGTGATGGCGGATATATTGCTGCTGGTTTTGCAGGGTCTGATGACGGTGATTTGGCAGAAACGCATATTGGTGGTTGGTGGGATGCGATTCTAGTAAAATATGATGCTATGGGAAATGTTGAATGGAATAAGAATTTTGGCGGGAATAGTGCTGATGAATTTTTAGCTGTTCAAGAAACAAATGATAACGGTTTTATAGCTGTTGGAAGAAGCAAATCTGATGATCACCATTTAGAAGGAATTGGTGACGGTAATAGTAATGCGGTAATAGTAAAATATGATTCTGTTGGCAATATTGAATGGACGAAAATGTTTGGAGGCAGTAGTAGTGAAACTTTTTTAGATGTCTATCAAACAAATGATAATGGTTATATTGTGGTTGGTAGATCTCAGTCTAACGATGGTGATTTAGAAGGAATGAATTTAGGCGGCCAGGATGCTATAATAGTAAAATATGATTCGGAAGGTAATGTTGAATGGAATAAAAACTTTGGCCCTGTTGGTTGGGCTCGGTTTGAGGATGTGCATCAAACAACGAATGGTAATTTTGTAGCGGTTGGCAATGGTCCTGCAAACAACGCAATAATAGTTAAATATGATGCCACAGGAGATTTGGTTTGGAATAAAAATTTTGGTGGTAGCAGTCCCGATACTTTTTATGCTGTAAGACAAACAAGTGATGGTGGACTTATTGTTGCAGGAATGTCACAATCTGATGATGGTGATTTAGCAGGATTTAATATTGGAAATCAAGATGGCATAATTGTAAAATATGATTTAGAGGGTAATGTTGAATGGAACAAGAATTTTGGTGGCACAGGTTGGGATAGTTTTAAGGCCTTGACAATAACAACTGATGGCAAATACGTAGCAGCAGGATTGGCTGATAATTTAGCAGTTTTGGTTCAATATGATACGGAAGGCAATGTGGAATGGGATGCAGAGTTTGGTGGAACAGATTACGAAGAGTTTTTGGGTGTGAAACAGGCTCTTGATGGTGGGTTTGTGACAGTAGGATCAGCTAATTCCACAGATGGTGATTTTGCCGATTATCATGGTGAGTTATACTATGCTTTTATTGCAAAGTTTGATTCTAATGGTAATTTTGAGTAAAAAAGCAATAGTTTTTAATAATAAATAGTCGAAAGAATATGGCATAATTAGATTAAATAAAAATATAGGAGACTAACTATTAAAAGTCAAGTGCTTTTTGATAGAAAGTTATAAATTGGAAATAATCCCACGCCAAAAGACTTCAAAATAAAGAATTTCAAAATTTTGAAGTAAAATAGAATAATATAAAAAAATTTATTATTTTATCTTAATAAAGACGGATTAAAATCAGAATGGCTTTTCTCAAGTGAATAAATGACTCTAATAAGTTTTTTTGAAACATGAGATAAAGCAACACGATGACATTTACCTTCTGAGCGTTTCTTAAGGTAGTAATCGTAAAATGTTGGAGAGTATCTTAGGATAATCATTGCAATATTCATGATTGCATATCTAAGATGACCAGATCCATGTTTAACCATCTTGCCTTTATAATTTAAAGTGCCAGATTGGATAACACTAGGATCAAGTCCAGCAAAAGCTAACATTTTATTAGGAGAAGAAAAGTTAGATATATCTCCATATTCTGATAAAATAATAGCAGCAGACATTTCTCCAAGACCTGGGATAGATAACATTCTAGGGTTAAGTTCTTTGATAATTGTAGATATTTGAATTTCTATTGGATTAATTTTCGAATTAAAGTCATTATAGATAGAGACATAAGTGGAAATAAGCAAATCAGTATTTTCGTTATGATGACCAATTGAGTTTTTTGCAAGTTCTTTTAATTTAGCAAACTTTGCATAAGTAAGTCTTCCGCGAGAAAGTTTTCTTAACGTTTCGTGATCTTTCATTAATGCAATTCGTTTAACATTCTTGTATTTTTCTAAAATATAAAGTAAGAAAGAGAAAGTTTGATATTTTCTTTTTTTTATAAATTTTTTAGTAAATATGATATAATGATAAAAAAGATATGGTATAATGAAGAAAATAATAGTAGGAGGGCATATGAAAGAGTTATTTGATAAAAAATTATTTAATATTAAGAAGAAAGGTTTTACTTTAATTGAATTATTGGCGGTAATTGTAATACTTGCAATTATATTATTAATTATAATGCCAATTGTGTTAAATATTATGAGTGATGCACGGAAAGGTGCATTTGAGGCATCAGCAAGGGGACTTGTCAAAACGGCTGAAAATCAATATATGGAAAATCGTTTGCAAGGAAAATCAGGTGCAGTTGAATATATTTTTAATGATTGGCAGCAAGTAGGCGGAGAAGAATTAAATTTTTCTGGGCGTGGTGCTAAAGATGGCACTATTAAAGTTTTTGAAGATGGCAGTATTGAAGTTGCTATTAGTGATGGCGAGTGGTGTGCTCGCAAAGCTGCTCATGAGACAACGGTGACAGTTGTTAGTTTAGAGGAAGATGATTGTGGATTAGGTGAGTCTGGTGTT
>PWLE01000012.1 GCA_003559495.1 Mollicutes bacterium | reverse complement strand
TCTCTCTGCAAGCTAACCAACGGTTACTCCTATCAGACATTTTTCTTGATGAGCCATCTACACTTCTACACTTCTACATCTACACTTCATGTTAGTGTCGTGAAGCTTTATAACGAAATGGGGAATTTGATACCACCTACACCCATTATGCCTTGCTGGAGGCTACCCAACCAGCAGAAAGGATAACTACGATGTTAAAACGAATTGTCACTTATTTGGGAACAATCAATGATATCCAAGATCGCGAAGACCTTATGTTGATCACAAATTCTTTTGAAGTAAAATACATCCTGGATCACCTTGGATATCCTGCCCCTGATGATGAAGACGCCATCAACTTCTCTGGTCTATTTGTTTTGGTCGGAGATGGCGATTATGACGAGGTCTATGCTTTTGAAGGATGTGTCCCTTATTTTAACAAGGACCTCTGGAAGATTGAATTGCAGTACAACCCTTAATTCTTGGATCTACTCAACCACCATTCAAGTATCACACCATACACAATACCAGCGATAAAACTAATGGGATCATCAAATCCGGTAGAGCTGTAGAAAGCAAAGGAAACCAAAAGCCCCAGAATTGCCCCACGAAGCAATGCATTGTTTCGACTTGTTTCTTTCCAGGGGGCTCCCACAGCCAGACCCATAATGACTCGATTGTACCAAAGTGAGAACACAAAAATCGGTGATGCGGTTAAACCGGAGCGCACATAGGCACCCACCACGCAGACTATTCCCAATAAAGCGCCGCCAATGAGCGCTTCTTTCATTCTTCTACTCATCCTTACTCCTTCTGAAGCCTTTTTATCCAAACAAACTAAGTTTTAGTATACTGTTTTTCTATATCTTAAATTTGGTTCCCAGATTAAAAATATATTTATAGTTGATCCAATTTCTATATCCCCCTGAGCAAAAGGCTGATTATTTTCTGAGAAACCTTGAGCCTTAATCAGTGTCTCAACATCCTTCCTTAAAAGACAAGATCACTCTTAACTCTAGTTTTTGAAAAATTTCCTATAAATATCTTCAAAAAAATACAGAGATTGCTTATCTAACTAACATTTGCTGGTTTATAATTGCTTTATCGATGAGCGATTTGCTCTTCTGAAAAAAATCTATCAAAAGGGGTGACTGATGTTGTCGTCATATGAATACATAATTTCAAAGCAGATCCTTTGGGCAAAGAACCGCGGTCTTAAATTAGTTGGAAGCGAGGGTGATCGAGGTCGTCCTGCCTATACACAAAACCTTGAGTTGAACTTATTTTTACCACTTTCTGAGTCTGCACATGTGGGTTTTTATGCAGGTAATGGCAATGAAATTGGTAGCAGCTCTGACAAGCCAGGTAAGATGCAGGCTGTACATTCATCTTCTGCTTTAGGAGTAAATGTTTTTCAGTATTGGGAGGAAATCAAACAGGTTCCAGTGATAGCATCAGCCTGCGGGTTTTGCAGAAAAAGTAATATCTCATCAGAGAAAATCGTTTTTGAGGAGAAATTTCCAATCAAAGGAATCAACCGCATTCCCCCAAATATTGATATTGTCATTCACAATTCAGCATCATCAAATTTTAAGTGTTATGCGATTGAAAGTAAATTTTCTGAGCCCTACCGGTCTTACGAAATAAAAGGTTTGAAATCTGCATATCTTGATGTAGAAGATCTTTGGTCAGATATTCCTGAATTGCAAGAATTTGCTTTATCCATTAATCCTGATAACAAAAATAATAATTATCTTGACTCAGCACAGCTAATTAAACATATTCTTGGGCTGAAGACTAAATTTGGCAAGAATAAGTTCAAGTTGCTTTACCTTTGGTATGATGTTTTGGGTAAGGAGGGAGCCGACCATAGGGATGAAATAGAAATGTTTGCGAATATTGCCAAGACTGATAACATTCATTTCATGTCCTTGACCTATCAGGAGTTAATCATCAAGTTAGCCAATCAATGCCGCTTGGAGCATCCCGAGTATATCCAATACTTAACTGAAAGGTATTTATAAAGGGGGGGGAATTAATAAGCTATTCTTATTCTCCACCCGGTGGAGAAAATACATTCCCTTTTCTGTTATAATAGCTGAGGATAACTGGGTTTACTGCTATATATTTGGAGGTGGGCGTGGAAACTGAGTTTATGACAGCTAATGAAGTAAGCGAGTATTTGCGCATTCCAAAATCGACGATTTACAAACTTGTTCAGGAGGGAGAAATACCAGGATTCAAAGTTGGAAGACATTGGCGGTTTCGCCGTGAAGTTTTCCAGCAGTGGATTAAGACCAAAGAGAATTCTTCATCATCAAAATTGTGGGAGCAGTAAAAAGTAGTGAAGAAAGTACAGCTAGATTATTGAACCAATTATTGAAAATAATGGATCTATGTCGAAGCCAAAAACGCTGATCAGCCCATTGCGATATCCTGGATCAAAACGTCGTTTGGTTGATCATATTAAGGAAACACTCAAAGCAAACCAAATACATCCCTCACTTTACGTCGAACCTTTTGTGGGTGGGGGAAGTGTGGCCATCAACCTTTTGAATGACAACTTGGTGGACCAGGTCATTCTTGTTGATCTCGACCCGTGGATCACGAGTTTTTGGCAAGCGGTATTTCATGATACAGACTGGTTGATTGACCAGATACTTACTATTGAAGTCTCCCTTGACCAATGGAAAGCTTATAAATATTCCAATCCATTATCCGTGCGAGAACAAGCCATAACCTGTTTTTTCTTGAACAGAACAAGTTTTTCAGGCATTTTGGAAGAACGTGCCGGCCCGATTGGTGGAAGGTCACAGCAATCTGATTACCCAATTGATTGCCGTTTTACTGAAACGACATGGAAAAC
>PWLE01000024.1 GCA_003559495.1 Mollicutes bacterium | reverse complement strand
CTTCAGGATCAATTTTATCAGGTCCTTCATATTCATCATCTAAAATAAATTCTGCCACAATTGTTTTATTTTTATTAACATTAAAAGTATATGATAAATCAGTACTTAATTCGGCACTATACGCACTACGCCATCTAACAAATTCATAACCAGCATTTACTTCAGTTACTTCTACTGTAACAGACTCACCAGGATTAAAAACACCATTTGTACTACCATTTAAAGTTGCTGTACCAGCAAATACAGGATTAACGACAACATTTACTTGGTAAGTAACATTCGCCGTCAAATCAAAATATGCGGTTGTATTAAATGAAGTATGGACATTAAAATCTTGTCTATTACTACTCATATAGCCATCATCCCATAAAACAAAAGAATAATCAGTATTAGGAATAGCTGTAACTGGTGTTGTATTTTCACCACTTAAGATTGTTTGTGGACTTTCACCATCGATACTTCCTAATTCCTCAGCTAAATACTCAACAATATGAACACCAGGCTCACCTAATCCGCAATCGTCTTCTTCTAAACTAACAACTGTCACATGTGTCTCATGAGCATCTTTACGAGCACACCACTCGCCATCACTAATTGCAACTTCAATAGTGCCATCTTCAAAAACTTTAATAGTGCCATCTTTAGCACCACGGCCAGAAAACTCTAATTCTTCTTCGCCGACTTGCTGCCAATCATTAAAAATATATTCTACTGCACCTGATTTTCCTTGCAACCGATTTCCCATATATTGATTTTCGGCTGTTTTAACAAGTCCCATTGCCGTTGATTCAAAAGCACCTTTGCGAGCATCACTCATAATGTTTAATACAATTGGCATTATTATTAGTAATATAATTGCTAATATTACAATTACCGCCAACAATTCTATTAAAGTAAAACCATTCTTTTTAATAATAAATAATTTTTTTGCAAACATTTTTCTCCTCCTATTTTTCTATTTAAAATATTGGCTGTGTAAATTTAACTGTGTAATTTCAGTTTTTATTTACTCCTTCTCTATATTTATAATTATACTATACTTTTTTATAATTGCAAATGCTTTTCTACTCGCTTGTCATACATTTCAATTAATTCATTTAAGATATAACTCCAATTTGCTTTTGTGGAGTGATTCCATTTTTTTCTAATTCTCTCTTATTCCAATCAATTACTTCCATTTTTTCACTAAAAAACTGCGTTTTCAAATTTACACAGTTAATCTAACACAGTCACACCATAACTTTTTTTATCATTATATCATATTTACTAAAAAATTTATAAAAAAAAGAAAATATCAAACTTTCTCTTTTTTACTATTTATTATTAAAAACTATTACTTTTTTACTACATAAGTTGATGCTATTAAATCATGCAAAGTTTGTTTTTGAGGAGTCACTAGTACTATTAAATAACCGATTAAAAATGTAAAACTTGTTATTATTTCTCCTATATATCGTAACAACGCCCTCCCGTATGAAATTCTACTACCATTAACATCTGTCACAACAATGCCGTGCATTAACTTCCCCGGCGTTGCCTGAAGCGCTGAACCGTGAAACCCGACATGATATCCTAGCGCTATAAATATAGCAATTATCTGCACCGTTGTATTATCAAAGTCATCTGACAATAAAAATAATTCACTTGTTTCAGTTGCCATATTTGGAAATAAACTTCCTAATAACAATGCTAACCCGTAAAAAAAAGCAATTAATATTAACCCATCTGCAATAAATGCTGATGCTCGCAGTTTAAATCCGGCATGATCAGGCACTTGATGCATATTTGGCTGATTATTAATAGCATTTTGGTTATTCTTATTTTTTTCATCTGTTTCAACTTGAATAATTTCCTCTTCTTTTTGAACCTCCGCTTTTTCGGTTGTTTTTGTCTCTCTATTCGCGCCACAAAAAAAACAAATCTTACTATTCCCGCTAATTTTATTACCACAATTTGAACAATACATTTTAAACTATCTCCTTTTCTCTTTAACCCAGTTTATCATAAAAAAAAATCAAAAACAACTTTTCTTATAATGCGCTTTACGCAAATAAAGTCCCTCAGCAGGTGCTTTTGCACCGGCCTTACAACGATCTTTACTTTGTAAAATTTTTTTTATTTGATCTACTGAAATCTTTTCTTGACCAACTTCAATTAATGTGCCAACCATATTACGAACCATATATCTTAAAAAACCGCTGCCAATAATGCTGATTTTTATTTTATTACCGCTTGTTACTATTTTAATATCAAAAATTGTCCTTTGCGCATCTTCTTCCTTTCTTTTTTTGCAAAAGGATGAAAAATCATGCGTCCCTAAAAAAAATTTACTAGCTTGTTTCATTTTATCAACATCTAATTTTTTATTTAATTGCATCACATAATCTTTTTCAAAAACATTATAATCACCAATATTTATATAATATGCGTATTCTTTTTTTATGGCATCAAAGCGAGCATGAAAATTATTTTTTTCTTTTGCTTTTTTTACATAAATATCAGCCGGAAGAATAGCATTAAGAGCTTTTTTTAATTCATCGGCAGTTATATTAATATCCAAATCAAAATGAGCGGTTTGATTAAGGGCATGCACGCCCGTATCCGTTCTACCACTTGGGGTTATTTTAACTTCTGTCTTTGCTATTTTATATAAAGCCTGTTCCATGGTTTTTTGAATTGTTTTTTTCTCTTTTTGTTTTTGAAAACCAAAATACTTACTCCCATCATAACTAAAAACGATTAAAAATCTCATTAAATCACCATCCGATAAATAATTGCTACTAAAATTGTAACATGAACTACTAACATATATATATCATAAAATTTTATTTTAACAACATCATAAAATGTTCGTGACTGATTTAAATTATATAATCTTTGCATCATAGAATTAGAAATAGTACCAGCTTTTTCAAATGACTTTATAAACGTTGGTTGCACAATGTGAAAAGTATTTTGTATTCGTTTTTGCCATTTTAAATATTCATTAATATAACGAGATTTTTGCGCTTTTATAACATTATTCGCCATCTCAAGCACCACCGGAATAAAGCGAATGGCATGAACTAAACTAAGCGAAATTTGCTTAACAGGAACTTTAAAAAAAAGCAAAGGACGCATAAAAATTTCTAATCCTTTCGCCAATTGATTAGGAGAGGTTGTTAATGTTAATAAAGAAGAATAAAAAATAATTAAAATAAAACGAAAAACAGGAAATATAACATCAAGCAAAGACGCTTGCACCAAAAAACTTAACAAAGCTAAAATTACAATGAAATATTTCAATGACCAAATTGCTTGAAAGTAAACAGATAGTGGAATACGACTCATTAAAGCAAGTAAAACAACAAATAACAACAATAATAATAAAAAAATCAGATCGCGAAATAACACAACAATTAAAACATAACAAAAAGTGCAAAAAACTTTAATAAATGGATTCATTTGATGAATTAAAGATTTTTTATAATAATAGCGTCCAATAGTAATATTATTTAACATAGCGATACATATCCTTTAATAAATCATTAATATTATCACGATATTTTAATTTTAAGTTTTTTTCATTATTTATTTTATTAGTTAAAGCAACAAGTTTCGGTGGAATAATTTGATATTTTTTTAATTTTTGATAATTTGATAGTATTTTTAACTTCGGACCTTCAGCGACTAATTTTTTATCATACAACAGATAAACATAGTCAACAAAATCATAAACAAAATCAATATCCTGACTAACAACAACAATAGTTTTTTTATTCTTTTGCTGTAGTATTTTCATCAATCGTATTAAGTTATTTTTACTATTACGATCCAATCCTACCGTTGGTTCATCAAAAATAATAATATCGGGATTAGTAATTAAGATGGCGGCAATTGCTACTTTTCTTTTTTCGCCATTGCTTAAGTGATGAGGATTTTTTTCTAAAAAACTGTCATCTAAACCAACCATTTTTAAAACATCAGAAATTCTTTTAACATTTTTTTTATCTTTAAGCCCGTATTGTAATTCAGCAAAAACACTTTGCTTAAAAAATTGCTGATCGGGAAATTCAAAAACAAAACCAATTCTTTTATCATTAAGTTCTACCTTGCCGCTAGTCGGTTTTTGGAACATTGTTATAATTTCAACTAAAGTTGTTTTACCGCTACCACAGGGCCCGATTAGGGCATTTATTTTTCCCATTTGAAGTTCCAAATTAATATTTTCTAATACTACATTATTACCATAAGCGGCATTAATATTCGTTAATTTTACACCCATATTTTCCGCACCATCTTATCCATATCTAACTCTATCTCATCTAATAAGTTATAATATCTTAATTTCAAAGATAACGAAATCATAAAAGGAATTTCAACTCCTAATTGATTCAATATTTTTTCCTCACTCAATACTTTATAAGGTTCGCCGCGCAAAACAATTTTGCCATAATCTAGGACAACAATATGATCAGATTTTACTATTTCTTCTAAGTTATGCGTTACAGTAATAATTGTTATATTTCTTTTTTTACGCAGGTTATCAAGTAAAATGAGAATATTTTCTTTTTGGGAAAAGTCAATGCGATTTAACGTCTCATCCATTAAAACAACTTCTGGATCGTGGGCGAGCATAGCGGCAATACAAACAATTTGTTTTTCGCCACCTGATAATTGATAGGGGCTTTTGTCTAGCAGGTGTTCAATTTTTAATTCTTTCGCAATCGCTATTACTTTTTCATTAATTTCTTTGGGAGGTTTTCTTTTATTTTCTAAAACAAAAGCAATTTCTTCTTTTACCGTTTCCGAAATAAATTTATCATCAGGATTCTCAGGCAGCAAATAAATTTTTTTAAAATATTCTTGTTGTGTTTTTGGCACTAATATTTGTTCATCTACTAAAATAGTTCCGTCATATGAAAATTCGCCCATTAAAAGTTTTAATAATGTGCTTTTCCCAGCGCCATTAGGTCCGACAATTGCTGTCCAACTGCCTCGCTTTATTGTTAAATTAAATTTATCAAAAACTTGATTTTTTTGATAAGCAAATAAAAGATTTTTTATTTTTACAATTTCATTCATAAGCGCTCCTCATATTTATTATATATAATAAAAGTCTATTTTGCATAGACTTAAATTGTAATTATTTTATTTTTTGTTTTTGCTTGTAATATTACTTGCAAAATATCATCGGCCATTTTATTATTTTTTTTGCTGTTTTTCATCATTTCATATTGTTTTTTATAAAAAAGATTTTCTAATTGTTCACGCATTTCATAGTTACCTAAAACTAAAAGTGATTCCAACAAAATAAAGCGCATTTGATAAGTTTTTTGTTTATCAACTTCGTTATATAATTTATTATCAATTTGTAGCATATTTTCTAAAAATTCATCACCCAAATTATAAGAAAAATCTGCTAACAAAAAGGCTTCGACACGTTCATCAATATCAACTTCATTCATTACTTGTGTCATTTGACTCGTAAATGAACTTTCTTTTTCTTCTTGCTTTATTAACATCTTATTTGTATTAGCATAATTAATAAAAATTTTATACTTTTCATCAAGCAAATCATCCCGCATTTGTCCTTCGCTTGCTGTAATCTTCTTATCTAAAATACGCATAAAAACATTAAACAAATCTTCAGAAAAAGCATTAAATAATGGTGCATGCTTTTCATCAAGAAATCGAAATTCCAAGTGTGATAATTCTGGTAAAGTATTTAAAATATTAATATTGGCTTCTTTTTCATATTGGCGGTTGTAAATAAACATATTGCGAAACAATCTGCTAAAGGCTTGGCCTTTTATATTTTGTGCAGCCTGAAATTTACTAGGATTTTCAATAATTTCTAAAATGATTTGTTCGCAATTTGGATCACTACATAATTTTTCACATAAATTTTTTTCATGCTCTATTAATTCTTGTAACAAATCAATATGTTTCACAAAAAAGTCATTATCGCGATCGCCTGTTTTTTCAATATGATTAAGTTTTCGCAATATATTTAAAATTTTCTTAATTACTATACTAAGTTTCTCTATTTTTTTATGAGCCTGATTATTCTTAGCCATAATTCCACCTCACAAAGGGAAGCCTATTCTAACACAAAACGAAGAAAATCACAATTTAGTTTTTCACCTTGAATAAAATATCAAAAATTTCTTCATAATTTTTAACACTTACATATGATATCTTCGATTTTACTTCTTGCGGAATTTCATCAATATCTTTATTGTTACCAATGGGAATAATAATTTTTTTAATTTTACTACGAAGAGCGCCAATGCTCTTTTCTTTTAAACCCCCAATTGATAATATTTTGCCCCGCAATGTTATTTCGCCAGTCATTGCCACATCACATGGCACTTCATAATTACCTAAAACACTAATCATAGCCGTCGTAATTGCTATTCCAGCACTCGGCCCATCCTTTTTGACTGCTCCTTCAGGAACATGGATATGAATATTATTTTTGATAATTTTATTATAATCAATATTGTATTTTTTATGATTTGATTTAATATATCCAAGAGAAATTTGCGCACTTTCCTTCATTACTTCTCCTAATGAACCGGTTAAGACTAATTCGCCATCGCCCTTATAAAGATTTACCTCAATGGGAATAATGTCACCACCAAAATAAGTATATACTAAACCGTTTACTATCCCAACATCTTTTTTAAGTTCTTTTTCATCACTAAAATATTTGGGCTGGCCGAGGTATTTTATTAATGATTTGCTTGCCACTTTATAATTTTTTTCTTTTTTATTAATAACAATATCATAAACAATCTTCCGAACAATTTGCGATAATTGTCTTTCTAATTCGCGAACCCCTGCCTCACGAGTATAATTATTAATAATTTCTAAAATAACGTTATCACTTAAAGATACTCGTTTAATATTTAAGCCATGTTTCTCACAAATTTGTGGTAAAAGATGGTTTTTAGCAATATATAATTTTTCATACTCCGTATAGCCCGCTAAATTAATTACTTCTAGGCGGTCACGTAAGGCATCCGGAATACTATCAACATGATTAGCGGTTGTAATAAACATAACATCCGACAAATCAACTGCTTCTTCAATATAATTATCACTAAAATATTGATTTTTCTCGGGGTCTAATACTTCTAGTAATACACTGGCAGGATCACCTTTAATATCCTTAGTCATTTTATCAATTTCATCGATTAAAAACAAAGGATTTGCAGACCCAACTTTTTTTATTCCTTGAATAATTCGACCGGGTGAAGAACCAAGATAAGCGCGACGATGGCCAATTAATTCGGCCTCATCGTTAACACCACCAACTGACATTTTAACAAATTTTCGTTTAATAGCATCGGCAATACTAAATGCTAAACTAGTTTTTCCTACTCCAGGCGGACCAACTAAACATAAAATAGGTCCACGGAGACTTTTGGTTTTTTGTTTGACGGCTAAAAATTCTAAAATTCGCGTTTTTACTTTTTCTAAACCAAAATGACTACAATCTAGTTGTTTTTCTACGGAAACTAAATTTTCATTATCTTTCGTTTTTTTCTGCCAAGGAATATTCATAAGCCAATCAATATAATTAGAAACAATATGCACTTCTGGCGAAGTAGGCGGAAGCATTTCATATCGTTTTAATTCTGCTTGAATACGATCTTTAATTCTTTGTGGGGCTTTTAATTTTAACAAACGTTCTCTTAATTGCGCAATTTCATCTTCTTTGGAACTGGCCTCTCCTAGTTCTTCTTTTATAGCTTTTAATTTTTCTCTTAAAATATATTCTTTTTGATGTTTATCTAATTCTGATTTCACTTTAACATCAATTGCTTTTTCAATATTAAGTTTTTCTTTTTCTTTTAAGATATCTTCCAAAATCATTTTTGCTCTTTTTTCCGGATCAGTTTGCATCATATAAATCATCGCTCGATTGTGAGAAAGAGGAAGAAATGCCGCAACCATATCAGTTAATTTAGACACACTATCTATTTTTTCTAACACTTCTAAAATTTTATTGTTAATATATGGAATATTTTGAACATAAAATTCAACATCGCTATATATTTGTCGTAATAACTTTTTTTCTTGTTCTTTATTTAATGCTACTTCTTCAAATTTTTTAACTAAGACCTCAATATTTTCTGGTTGTTCGGCATTAATATACTCAATCACTGTCGCCCGTGATAATCCTCTAATAATAACTTGCAAGTTACCATTTGGTAATTTTATTTTATTCACTATTTTGGAAATAACGCCCATCTGTGGGAAACCATAGCTAGCTACTTTTTTATTATCCTCATTAATAATAAAAACTTCATTATTATGAAAATATTCAGCTGTTTCTATAACTGTTTTGCTTTCTTCCATATCAAATTCTAACCGAATTTCATTATGCGGAATTAAAACTAAACCTTTTAATAAAACTACTGGTAAATTTTTTTTCATATTACACCCCGCCAAATTGGCTCTTATTATAATACAAATTAATAAAAAAGTCTATTCTTTTTTAGCGTTAATTATAAATAGAAAAAACAACAAATAAAGCTGATTTCCATTTTAAATTAATCTTTTAAAAAATTTCTTGTTTACCAACTAAAAAAATTGATAAATATATTATCAATTTAATAATCTTGCATAATAATTATAACCACGCTATTCTTCAGTTTTTACTATTAAGGTTTCAGTTATTCTATCATGAAAGGTTCTTTTTTTAGGATCCAAAAACATAACCAAAATACCTAAGGAAAAAAAACTTAGCAATGATAAGATTTTACAGGGGGCCCTTACTAAAGCTCGCAAAAAACTAATCCTCTTTTCGCTTAAATTAGTTACTTGCAAGCCAAGTGTTTTTTTGCCAAACGTTGCTTGCAGTCTTGAACTTTCCGTTACCGCATAATACAACAAAAAGAAGACCGGCAATTACTATAAAATCAATTATAAAAGCAGCGAGACGCGCCCCAAAAGAAGCGGGCGAATACATAAAAATTTTTTCGCCTTCAGTGTTTTTTTCTTCACTTGCCCCAGTAATATAATACCAATTTATAACAATCGACAAAATTATTGAAAATATTTCAATTGGAAAATTGATCATGTTTTGGCGCCCCCTTTTAAAACATCAATATTACTTTTTTTATGAACTACTTGTGTTTTTATTATTTTATCATGAAAAGTTTGTTTATTGGGGTCAATCAACATTTGAAAAGCTCCTAAACCGATACTAAAAAAGGAAATAAGTTTAGCAAAAAAGCGCAGTGTTGCTCTTATAAAATCTAACCTCTGATTAGATAAATGGATTGTTTTTATATCCATTGTTCTCTTGCCAACCGTTGCTTGTAATTTTGAACTTTCAAATATCGCGTGGTATAGCCAACCAATAATTATAAAAAGTATGATTCCTAATTCTGGATAAAGCCAAAAAAAATATGAATCAATCCCTGATACAATAAAATATAAACCGAATATCACTATTGTATCAACGAGACTTGCATAAAAACGAGTAGCTAATGTTACATTAGAAGAAATGACTTTATTAGAATTTTTATGATTTAATAAATAATAAGCTGCCACTAATATAATAGAAAAAATAATTATAAATATTGCTGTCATGTTTTCTCCTTTTTCTTTTTTATTATATCTTACTTTTTCAAAAGATTAAAGTAATTATATTTATATTTTTTGTAGATTCTAATTTTTATGTTATATTATAAATAGTTAAGGAGGTTTTATTTATGCGTTATTTAAAAAGTCTTATAATTACTTTAGTTGTCGCAGCAATTTATTTTTATTTTTTGTTGCCACCAATAAACCCAACTTGTTTATCTTTTTGGTTTTTCATTATTTTTCTTTTAATTGTTTTTGCTGTTAGTGCTTTCTCTTTTAATACTATTACACTTATTACTAACGCTAATACCTTAGATTTTCGGCATATAAAAATTGACCGTGGCCCAATGGTTTTTGTTATTGCAATTTTTGTTATCTTAGGGGGCATTATTATTACTAATGTTGTCTTATCACCACTTTTTATCCCCAATGCTTTTGCAACTCGTATTTATATTGACCAGGATAATGTTTTTCATAAAGATATTGCACCGGTTGATTATACTAAACTACCCGTTATTGATAAAGCTTCAAGCATGAGATTAGGGGATCGCGTTATGGGTCAACTACCCGAATTAGTTTCACAATTTGATGTTTCATCATTATACACCCAAATTAATCACCAAGGTGAAATTGTTCGCGTTACGCCATTAGAATATAGTGATTTTTTTAAATATCTAAATAATCGCCATGAAGGAACCGCCGGATATATTAAAGTTAACTCAGTAACCGGAGAAACAGAATTAGTCCGTTTAGAAAACGGTATGAAATATATGAATTCCGCTATTTTAAATCAGAAGTTAGACCGGAAACTACGCTTTTCTTACCCAACAAAAATATTTGGGGGGAAGTACTTTGAATTAGACACGGAAGGAAATCCCATTTGGGTAGTTCCTACTATTCAGTATGCCGGAGTTAATCTTCGCCCCGCTGTAGAAGGCGTAATTATTTTAGATCCCGTCACTGGTGATTCAGATTTTTATAATGTTGCTGAGGCACCAAAATGGATTGATCATGTTTATCCTTCACAATTAATTATTGAAAAAACCGATGATTGGGGTCGTTATAAGGGAGGTTTTTGGAATTCGCTTTTTGGTCAACGAAATGTTGTTCGAACAACGAGGGGCTATAACTATACTATTATTGATGATGATGTTTATCTTTATACCGGAATCACTTCAGTTATTGGTGATGAATCTAATTTAGGATTTATCTTAACAAATTTAAGAACTGGTAATACTAATTTTTATACCGCCCCTGGTGCAGAAGAATATTCAGCAAGAGCTAGTGCGGAAGGTCAAGTTCAACATATGAATTATCAAGCAACTTTTCCTCTTTTAGTTAATGTTAAAAATCAACCAACTTATTTTCTTTCTCTAAAAGATCAAGCTGGTTTAGTAAAAATGTACGCCCTCGTTGATGTCCGAGATTATCAAAAAGTTGTTGTCACCGATATTACCGAAGGAGTTGCACAAGCATTTTTAAATTATATTGGTGATCAAATAGATGATGCTAGTTTAATTCAACAAAAAATAACAATTGCGGAAATTGCAACTGCTTCAATTGGTGGCAATAGTTACTATTTTATAACTGATAAAAGTGGCGAACGCTTTTATGTCAGCATTAGGGTGAATCAAGATCTTCTACCATTTTTAAAACCAAATGACGAAATCAACATTGGTTTTTATGAAACGGATAAAACAATTATTGAAATTTTAACAATTAAAGAATAAGAGTAGAAAATTTCTGCTCTTAACTGTAGCTATAGCTACAGTTTTTTTATGGTTTTTAATAGCACTTAAAATGAAGGG
>PWLE01000028.1 GCA_003559495.1 Mollicutes bacterium | reverse complement strand
TACAATTGTTATTTTATACTATTTTTGTTTAAAATGCAACTTAAAAACAAGAATAAAAATTGCATTTACTCTTGTTTTCGCTTTATTTTATTAAAAGTTGCATTTTGCCTTTTAAATAACCCAAAAAAAATATTTAATCAATTGCTAACTCTACTACAGTACAACCTTGATTAAATATCCATAATTTATATGATGTTACATTTTTATGTTTTTTTAATAATTTATGAGTTTTTTTCATTAATATTCGTTTTCCTATACCATGAACAATTACAATAAAGCGATTTTTTAATATTAAATTATCGTTGATAAATTCTTCAATATAATAGGCGGCTGCCATCTCATCAAGTCCATGAACATCAAGTCGAGGAAGATTATTAATAAAAATCAATCTATTCAAATTCATGATAAACTTGTTTTATTTCCTCTTTCGAAAACACCGAACGCCGACCACCTAGTCTTGTTACTGATAATGCCCCCGCAACATTTGATAATTTACATATTTTTTCAATATCCCATTTTTTAACTAATCCATAAATAAAAGCACCGTGAAAAATATCACCAGCACCAGTTGAATCAATTGGTTTCACGCGCAATGAAGGCATTATTTTGATAATGCCATCTTTGGCATACAATGATCCTTTTTCTTCCAATGTTATAACAACTTCTCCTTTAAATTCCCTTTTTAAAGTGCGATAAACATCAATTAATGTTTGTGGTTCGTTATAATCTATTTTACAATTGCTCACTTCTTCAGCAAAGCGCTTTGAGCAAACAACATAGTCAACTATTTTCGATAAATTAATTACTCGCTCTGTCGCCCGCCCTGCATCAATTACACTAATTGCTTGATCATATTTTTCAATAATTGTTCGCGAAGCAATTTCTTCTTGACCATCTATCAATATAATATCTGGCTTAAAATCTAACGCTATTTCATTCAATTCCATCGTTGGTTCCCGATAACTTAAAACTGTCCGACTACCGTTTGCTTTATTAGCAACAATAAAACTAGCGGTTGTTTTACTATTTTGATCAACTTGTAAATAATCAATGTTTACGTTAACCGAATTAAATTCTTCAATAATTCTTTTTCCAAACTCATCATCCCCCAAAACTCCCGCAAATGAAACATCCACATCCCACTTTCCAAGCAAATAAGCAGCATTAGAGGCTGGCCCCCCGCCACATTCTATTCTTTTATTTACGCGATTTTTTGTGTTTTCTTTGGGATATTCTTCTACCGGTATTGTAATATCATAAGCTACATTGCCAATACATAAAACTTTCATAAATTACTCCCTCTTTATCTTTATATACATATTATCATAAATTGTCACAAAAAAAAACAAGCTATTAACATTTAAAGTTAATACATTAACTACCTAATTTTAAATTGTTATCTGTTTTTTCATAAAAAAAACATTCTTGATTTTCTCTTTACTAATATTTCTTCCGGTTGATAAATTATCTAAAATGGGGATTTCGGAAGACTTAATTACTTTAACATTCTCTTCTTGCTGCAAACCTATTTCATCTTTGGAAAATAAAGGTAAAATTGCCATTACATAATAAGGATTTGTAGCAACATCACGAATAATTCGACTTCCTTTTCGTGCTCGCGTTCCTATTTTTAAATCACCACATTTTATTCGCTTTGCCGTTTTTTTATTAGTTACTACTAACAAATATTCCTCATCTTGATACAATGCACCACTTACTACTAAATCATTTTTTAAAGATATTGCTTTCACTCCAGCTGTCCGCAAACCAATAATTGGAATTTCATTTTTAAAATATGACAGACCGAAACCATTTTTAGTAGCAACCATTAATTTATCATTATTACTATCACTAACAAAAACTACTTCATCTTGCTTTTTTAATTTAATTGCTAAAATTGGTTTAGAATAACGCGTCGCTTGAAAATCAAGCAATTTAGTGCGTTTTACCATTCCTTTTGCTGTTAAAATCAAAATATCTTTCTCTTCACTAAAATCATTAACTAATATAGCATTAACAATTTTTTCATTTTGATCCAAATTGAATAAACTACTAATATGTTTACCTAATTCGCCCCATTTATATTCAGCTATTTGATGAATGGGCAGGTGAAGATAATGACCTAAATTAGTAAAAATTAGTAAAGTATCTAATGTCGATGTCACCTCTTCTAATAATAAATAATCACCTTTTTTTAACGCTGTTGCTTCTTGCTTTGCTTGATAACTTCGTTTAGAAACTCGTTTTAAATAACCTTCTTTACTTAATGTAACAACAACTTCTTCTTCGGGAATTAATGCTTGGGCATCAACTTTCAATTCTACTATTTCAGCTTCCACTAGCGACTTTCTAGGCACTTTATATTTATTTTTAATGCGCTTTAATTCCTCTTTCATAACAGATTTTAAAGTTTCTTCATCTGCTAATATAGCCTTCAGTCCCTTAATAATTTTTTCTAAATTTTGTTTTTCTTCTTGCAAGGCGACAACATCGGTATTCGTAAGCCGATATAACTGCAATGTTACTATGGCATCAGCTTGTTTTTCCGTAAAATCAAATTCATTAATTAAATTTTCTTTGGCATTATTTTTATTTTCACTTTTCCGAATAATTAAAATTATTTCATCTAAAATGGCAATTGCCTTAATTAACCCCTCGACAATATGCATTTGTTTTTCGGCAAAACTTAAATCAAACTTACTGCGATTAACAATAACTTCTCTTTGATGAGCAATATAAGCATCTAACATTTGCATTAAATTAACCAATTTTGGTCTTTTATTAACTATCGCCACCATATTATAATTATAAGCAACTTGCATATCAGTATTTTTTAACAAATAATTTATAATTAATTCCACATTTGCTTCTTTCTTTAAATCAATGACAATTCGCATTAAAGAATTTAAATCTGATTCATCACGAACCTCTGCAATCCCTTCAATTTTTTTGTCGATACATATTTCATCAATTTTTTTTACTAAATTTGTTTTGTTAACTTCAAAAGGAATTTCGTGAATAATGATTTGCTTTTTTTTCTTTTCCACAATTTCATATTTTGCTTGATGTATTATTTTTCCCCGCCCAGTTGCAAAGGCATTTTCAATTCCTTCCGCACCATAAACAATTCCTCCGGTTGGAAAATCTGGACCTTTAATTATTTTCAAAAGACTTTCTAGATGACAATTGGGAATGTTGATTCTTTTTATGGTAGCATCAATTACTTCTCCTAAATTATGGGGTGGAATACTAGTCGCATATCCCGAACTAATGCCACTACTACCATTTATTAATAAATTAGGAAATCGCGCTGGTAAAACAGTCGGCTCATTTAAAGTATCATCATAATTCGGCGCCCATAAAATCGTGTTTTTATCAATGTCTTTCAACATTTCTAAAGCAATCTCACTTAACCGTGCTTCCGTATAACGCATAGCGGCCGCACTATCGCCATCAATCGAACCATTATTACCGTGCATATCAACAAAAGTAGTTGTTTGCTTCCACCATTGACTCATTCGTACCATGGCTTCATAAATACTCAAATCACCATGCGGGTGATATTTTCCCATTACATCACCAACCGCTCGCGCACTTTTTTGATAAGCTTTATCATGCGTATTTTTATTACGATACATGGAATATAAAATACGGCGGTGCACCGGTTTTAATCCATCACGAACATCAGGTAAAGCACGATCTTGGATAATTGATTTTGAATATCTTCCAAACCGCTCCCCTAAAATATCTTCTAACGAATAATCATAAATTTGTTTTATTATTTGATTCATTGCCACTCACTTCTTTCTGTTGCATATTTTTAAATTACAAACTCATCTTCTAACGAAAACTCAACATTTTCTTCAATCCACTCTTTTCGAGGTTCTACTTTATCACCCATCAAAACACTTATTCTTTTTTCAGCCAAAGCAATATCATTAATATTTACTTTAATTAAATTTCTTGTCTCAGGATTCATAGTCGTCTCCCACAACTGATTAGCATTCATTTCACCAAGCCCTTTATATCTTTGAATAGAAACTTTTTTTGCGCCGGCTTGTTGCATAATTTCTTTGCGTTGTTCTTCTTCCCAAACATAATATTTTTCCTTGCCAACTTCTAATTTATAAAATGGTGGTAAGGCAATAAATAATCGCCCTGCTTCTACTAACGCACGCATATGACGATAAAAGAAAGTTAATAATAAAATTTGAATATGCGCACCATCATCATCGGCATCAGTCATAATAATAACTTTATCATAATTAATATCATCCAAATTAAAATCACTACCGACCGAGCCACCAATAGCATAAATAATTGTTCTTAATTCCTCATTTTGCAAAACATCTTCTAATTTTGCTCTTTCACAATTTAAAACTTTACCGCGAAGTGGTAAGATTGCTTGAAAGCGCCGATCACGACCTTGCTTAGCCGAGCCACCAGCTGAATCACCTTCAACAATAAACAACTCATTCTTTTTGGCATCTTTAGATTGTGCTGGGGTTAATTTGCCACTTAACTTTTCTTTTTTATTCGTCGCCTTACCATTACGAGCAGCTTCTTTAGCTTTTCTTGCCGCCTCGCGCGCACTTTTGGTTTCTAACATTTTATTTAAAATATTTTCTGCTACACCATGATTTTCATGAAGAAAAAAGTTTAATTTTTCTTGCACAATATGTTCCACTATACTACGCGCTTGCGGCGTTCCTAATTTTGCTTTTGTCTGGCCTTCAAATTGAAGAATTTTTTCGGGAATTTTTAGATTTATAATCGCTGTCAATCCTTCTCTCGTATCAGTTCCTTCTAAATTTTTATCTTTTGGTTTTAAATATCCTAATTCACGAGCATATTCATTAAAAATTCTCGTAAAAGCTGTTTTAAAACCTACTTCATGACTACCACCATCAATTGTTTTTACATTATTTACAAAGGAAATAATATTTTCCGCATAACCATCTGTATATTGAAAAGCAACTTCTACTATAATGTCTTCCTTACTATCGGAAAAACAAACAACTTGATGTAGTTGTTTTTTTTCTTCATTTATAAATTCAACAAATAGCTTTAAACCTTCTTGATAATGAAAAGTTTGCTCTTTATTTTCTTTAACATCTTTTACTTGAATTATTAAATCTTTAATTAAAAAAGCACATTCTTGCATTCGCTCACAAATCGTTGTATAAGAAAATTTAGCATTATCAAAAACCTCTTCATTTGGTTTAAATGTTACTTTCGTTCCTGTTTTATTAGCGGAACCAACTTTTTTCAGCGGCACGCGTAAAAACCCACCATTTTTAAAAGCAATAAAATATTCCGCTCCATCACGGAATATATTTACTTCCATGGCAGAACTGAGGGCGTTAACAACACTAGCCCCCACGCCATGCAATCCACCAGAAACTTTATAACCACTACTTTCAAATTTACCACCAGCATGTAAAGTTGTAAAAATAACTTCCGGCGTGCTACGTCCCGATTCATGTTTTCCAACGGGAATGCCTCGTCCATTATCTTCAACCGTAATACTATTATCTTCATTAATGATAACAATGATTTTTTTACCAAAACCATTAATGACTTCATCAATACTATTATCAACTATTTCCCATAACAAATGGTGCAATCCTCTTTTATCGGTTGAACCAATATACATAGCTGGTCTTTTTTTTACAGCCGCTAATCCTTCTAATACTTTTATTGAACTCTCATCATATTTTAGCATCGAAATCACCTATTCTTCTTTTAGTTGTACTAGTACTTCACGCGGTTTCGAACCCCGTGCTGGTCCAATAATGCCTCTTTCTTCTAACAAATCAATCAAGCGCGCAGCTCGATTATATCCTAAACGAAACCTTCGCTGCAGTAAAGAAGCAGAAGCTTTTTGTTGTTCAATGACAAATTCTACTATTTCATCATACATTGGATCTTCATACTCATCAGCCAACGAAGCAATTTGTTCTTGCTCTGTTTCTTTTACTAAAAAGCTTTCATCATAATTTGGTTTTTGTTGACTTTTAACATGATCAACTACTGCTTGCACTTCACTTTCACTAACAATCGTTCCTTGCAAACGAACCGGCGCATTCGTTCCCATCGGAATAAATAACATATCCCCATTGCCAAGTAATTTTTCCGCTCCCATCATATCTAAAATGGTTCGCGAATCAATACTACTGCTAACAGCAAATGAAATTCGTGATGGAATATTAGATTTAATTAATCCAGTAATAACATCCGTTGATGGTCTTTGCGTTGCAACAATTAAATGAATACCGGCTGCTCTTGCTAATTGTGTAATTCGCATAATTGAATCTTCCACTTCTTTCGCCGCTACCACCATTAAATCAGCTAATTCATCAATAATAACGACAATATATGGCATTTTTTCTTTCATACTCTTGTTTTGTTTAGCCATTAAAGCATTATAACCAGCAATATTTTTAGTGCCTGTTTTATTAAATAAATCATAACGTTCTTCCATAATACTGACAATTCTTTTTAAAGCTACATTAGCTTCTTTTGGATTAATGATTACTTCTGTCATTAAATGAGGAAGATGATTAAACATATTTAATTCAACCTTTTTAGGATCAATTAAAACTAATTTTACTTCTTCTGGACGTGTGCGCATTAAAATAGAAACAATAATGCTATTAATACACACTGATTTACCAGAGCCGGTCGCACCAGCGATCAATAAATGCGGTGTTTTGTTTATTTCACAAAAAACAGGATTTCCCATTAAATCTTTCCCCAAAACAACTAACAGTTTATTATTACGCATTTCTTTAGAAACTGGTTGTGATAATATCTCGCGTACCGTTACATATGAGGGCTCTTTATTAGGGATTTCAATACCAACCGTGCTCTTGCCCGGAATAGGCGCTTGAATTCTTACTTCTTTAGCAGCTAAAGCCAGTGATATTTCACGATTAATACTTGTTATTTTACTTAATTTCGTGCCCGCTTTTAATTCAATTTCATATTGTGTAACTGAAGGTCCAATGTTAACGGTAACGACTTTACCATTAATTCCAAAATCTTGAAAAACATTTTCTAAAATTTTTATATTTGCCTTGGCATATTCTTCATTTTCACCTTGGTTATTTTTAACCGGTTTATTTAATAAAGTAATGGGGGGACGACGGTATCCTTTTTGATATTCCTCGCTACTTTCCTCTTCTTCTTCCGCTGATTCAGCATCAGTTTTTTCGCCAGCTTTTAATTCATCAACGCTAGAAATTATAATTTTGCCAGTTTGATTAAAATTTTCTTCTGCTTTCGCAACAGCATCAGCATTTTTTTGTCGTAACATTTCTTGTGATTTATCTTTTAATTTATTAAACAATAATTTTACATAAGAACCGGCTAATAATAGAAAACCACAAATAAGAAGGGCGATTGCAATTACTGTTGTCCCAATAGTATCAAAAAGAGGTAGGAATAATGCGCTCAATAACGCTCCAATAATTCCCCCGCCACTAATACTATTAACATCATTTATTAAAGATGGTATTTGTTGAAAAACGCTAGTTACAATACTAATACCTTGTAATTGTTCTTGCTCCAAATAATTAATATGATAAATAAGCAAAAAACCAAGACACATAATATAGAAACCAACTAATCGTTTATGAAATAACTTTAAAAATTCTCCTTGAAAAACAGTGTTTATACCAACTAATAACATTAAAAACAAAAGCAAATAATAAAACTCACCTACTAAAAAGCCCGCCCCAACTACTACCACTCGGCCAACAATACCAAAAGATCCTAAGCCAATTATTGCTAATAAAATTAATGCAATTCCATATATTAAATGATTATACTCATTTGCTACCTTTTTTCTTTTTCGCGCCATTTTTCTAAGCCTCCTAATACAAATAAATTATAACACACCCAACTAACCTTTTCAATAAAAAGCAAATGTGAAATGTCAAAAAAAGAGAAATTTCCTTTTCACATTTATCTTTTAATAAATATTTTATTAAAAAACCCCAAATAATATGTTTGGGGTTTGCTTTATTTTATGCTTCTTTATTTTCTTCGGTACTTTCTTCTTTTTTTTCATCCTGCTTTTCATCTAAATTTTCTTCCGTTGTCATTTCTGGTTTTCCTTCTTCTTTATCTTCTTCAAGAAAATTATCATCAATTTTATCAACCTTACCTCGTAAGAAAACCATTTTAATAATAATCAAAATTAAACCTGCAACACCAACCATTACTGGTACACAAAGGAATCCATTTAAAGTTAAATGTGTAACTTGTGCAAAAACATCTCTATTGACCTCAAACGGAATTAATGTATAAAATCCAGACAAAATGCTACGCCATATTAAAACATTACCAGCAAATATTAAACTCATCACTAACATAATAATTCCTAAAAATTTTAAAGCCGCTGTTTTTACTAAAAGAAAACTAAACAATGCCATTAGGAAGAAAAAGGCACCAAAAGCAATAAAACCTAGTTGTCGATAATCATTAAAATTCTTTAAGATATCCACAATTTGTTCATCTTCTGATAAATCAATTTCGATTGGCTCATTCAAAAATTCAAAATCTTCCAAAAGTTCATCAACAAACTTTTCAATTTCCTCATCCTCTAATTCAAACTCAGCTTTTTGTTCACTATCTAATGTTTGAAAATGAGTAATCATTTCCGCTCGTAATTCATCACGTCTTTCTGATAAATCAATTGTTAACACAAGCGAAGTTTCTTCACCATCTAAAACATCTATCACATGACTACTAAAACTTAGAAATTCTTCCTTAAACCAATTTTCATC
Organism: Mollicutes bacterium; assembly: GCA_003559495.1. Classification (GTDB taxonomy): domain Bacteria; phylum Bacillota_I; class Bacilli_A; order RF39; family UBA660; genus CSSED10-109M. Next base: position 2,641 of record PWLE01000028.1, on the reverse strand, counting down.
ATAAATATCAAGCATAACGGTGAAAACATCACTAATTAAATCTTCAACAAAATCCGGTTCATCTTCTTCCTCCCCCATTTCTTCAATAATTATTTTCGGTAATTCTTCCCGCACCACCTCATACAATTCGTCAACCAACTCTGTTTCATTCATCAAGTCTTCATAATAATTATGTTGTAATACTGTCCGGTGAACCCCCATCACTAGAAAAAAGACTGATATTCCTACTACCAACAAAAATCCAATAATAACAAGTAAAAATTTTTTCATAATATTCCTCCTTTATTTTTTAATATTATTTTTAGTTTTTTTAATAAATATTTTATTTCCGCTTCCGTTGTTTGATAAGATAAACTAATTCGCAAACTATGATCAGCTATTTTTTTATCACCTGTTAAAACATACACTGCTAATGAACTTTCTTCTTTATAAGCACAAGCTGTTTGCGTTGATATATATATATTATCAGTTGCTAATAATTGTTGCACAACACTTGATTTGATATTCATAACACTAAAATTGACAATATGAGGAATGCTTTTTTCACTAATATTAACGAATAGATCTAGCTTTTGAAGACCAACAACTAATTGTTGGTTTAGCTTTTCAACATATTTATATTTGTCCTGCCAATCTTGATAGCTTAATCTTAATGCTAATGCCATACTAGCAATTAATTCTAAAGGCGGCGTTCCCGCACGATTTTTATTGAAACTACGACCCCCATGCATCATTGGCTGTAAAACTAATTTTTCCGTTTTATATAAAACACCAATGCCTTTCAAACCACCAAATTTATGACCAGAAAAAGATGCTAAATCAATATTAGTAAAGTTTACTTTTTCTTTACCAATTGACTGTGTTAAGTCACTATGAAAAACACATAAATAATCTTTTAACAAGCGGCCAATTTTTTCAATTGGCTGGCGAATACCAGTTTCACTATTAACGCTTCCAATTGTTACTAAGATTACATCATCAGTTACTTTTTTAATTAAGTTTTCTAAATCAACAACACCATTTTTTTTAAGATCTAAATACTCAATTTCAAATCCTTTTGTTTCTAAATAATCAAGCACTTCTTTTATGGAAGGGTGTTCTAATTTGGTCGTTAATATTTTCCGGCCCCGATTTTGATATTGTTCACAAATCATTTTCAAAGCATGATTGTTACTTTCGGTAGCGCCGCTTGTATAAATAATTTCACTTGATTTTATATTTAATAACTCGGCTATTTGTTTCGTTGCTTCCGCAATTAATTCTTGACCGGCTATTCCTAAATTATGAAATGAATTAGGATTGCCAATATATTTTTCTAATAATTTGGGCAGGTTATCTTTTACCTCTTTTAAAGGTGGCATTGTCGCACTATAATCTAAATAAACCATTTAACCACCTAATTTTTCTTTGATTTTTTTATTTACTTCCCCCATATCAACCCGGCCCCTTACCTTCGGCATAATAGTTTTCATTATTAAACCCATATCTTGCTTGCCAGTTGGTTGCAAATTTTGAAAAACTTCTTCAATAATTTCATCTAATTCCAAACTACTTAATTGCTTCGGTAAATATTGATTTAAAAAATCAATTTCTTTTTGAGTTTGTTCTTCTAAATCTGATCGATTAGCATTTTTAAATTGTTCCAGTGATTCTTTTCGTGTCTTGATTTGATTTGTTATTACATCAAGCACTTTCTCATCATCTAATTTTTTTTTAAATTCCCGTTCTTTTTCTAAAATAGCAGTTTTCACCATTCGCAAAACTGCTAAATTAGTTTTTTTACCTTGCTTTAACATTTCATTAGCATCAGCAAAAATTTTATCTCTCATTTTTTCACATCCTTTGTTGTTTAATTATTTTTGTTCTTTTTTTTACTATTTTTTATTGCTTCTTGCTTTGCTAAGCGCTTTTTCACGCCTGGCTTATTATAATGTTCTTTTTGACGAGCTTCTTTTAGGAGGCCATTTTTTGCTATTTTCTGCTTAAAATCTTTCAAAGCTTGTTCTACTTTGCCATTTTTCACTACTACCTTGGTCACTAAAAATCCCTCCCTTCATCTTAAAATTATTATAACACTTTTTATTTTCCATGACAACTTATATCCTATTTTATAACAAAAAAAGAGCAAAATATTTTGCTCTAACAATATGGACTAATAACTTTTCGCAAAAATGTTCCTCCAAAACGACCAATTTCTAGTAAAAAATCAATACTAATACTTAAAGCAAAGAAAATAACGAACGTAAAAAATAACATCATCACCTAAAAATATATAAAAGTTCCCGCTTTTAAACATGTATAATTTATCAGCTTTGTCAGCCTTTTTTTCTAAATATCTGTTGTATAATTTACTCATTTTATACCTCTGTTATTTTTTCGGTCCCAGCAATGCGACATCGCCTTGCTGGGACTTGTAATTGTTTTTCTTTTATCACTTTTCTTTTAATTTTATTTTTTATTGCAGTCATTTGTCATTCGCCTTCTGCGAATGAAGGGTCACTTCCCGCTGGAAAGTGAAGGTGAAAGCCGTCGCTCTCTCGAGCTCGGCGGTTAAGGTCCCAGGACGCAACGAACCGAGCCCCCGACAGCCCGCGAACCAGTAAGGCGGTGAACACCGGAACTACCCGCGTCCAAGTCGCGC
>PWLE01000005.1 GCA_003559495.1 Mollicutes bacterium | reverse complement strand
ATGATATTTTTCTATATGAAGAAATGCAAGAGCGAAAAAGAAGAAGAAAATAATGTTTTACCTAAAGGATAAAATTATTTTTTTTTTATAAAAAATAGAATGTGTTATAATTGAAAAAATGAGATCTTATCATTTAATGAATTCTGTTTAGTAAGTGGGGAAGGGGGAATTGGAAAAACTCTTTTATTGGAGCTTTTTGAAGATGGTTTTGACGAAAAAGACAAAAACTTTTCCGTTGATGGTATAAAACCATGTAAAAACGATTATAACATTATTAAAATTAACGAAAAAAGTATTTTTTCAGATGAATTTAAGTTTACTAGAAATAATGAATTGCGAAAATTAATTTATGATCAATTTATTGAAGAATACAAAGAATCAAACGAAATAATTGATAATTTAAATGAACAATTAATGGTTATTAATAATAATGTTAATGATTATTTAAAAAACATCACAAAGCTAGATATTTCATTTAAAACTAAAATTGATAATATTGAAGCAATTATTGATAAAAATACCTCAATTGTATTTGAAGAAAAACCAATAGAAAAAAATGCTATAAGTATTAATAAAACGCTTTTGTTAGATTTATATTTAGAAAAATTAATTAGCGAAAATGAAAATATCATATTAATTGATAACATTGAAAACTTTTTAACTAATGAACAAATATACTTATTTTTAAATAAATTAAAAGAAAAAAACAAAAACTATTCTATGAAAGTAATTATAACAACTTCCTCAAACAATGTTTTTAAAGCTTGTTTTCATTGTTTCAAAATTTATAAGTTAACCAACGAGGGCCTAAAAAATGTTAATTATGAAGAAACAATAACATATGCTTTATTAAGAAATGAATATTTAATTAACAATGATGAAACATTTGAAGAATTTTATCAAAAAAATTTATCTTTAATTGATGAAAACGATCTAAATAATTATAGATTAAAACACATTTATAAAAACTTACTTAATATTGGGCTGTTATATACTAATAAAAAAGTAAATTTATTAACAGAATATAAACAAATAAATGGTGAATATATTTTATTAAATAATTCTGTTGAATATTTTTTCTATAAAAAATTAGCAACTGATTTAACTATTGACATTTAATTTTATCTATTGTAAAATGTAATTGTCATCGAAAAGATGGCTACATTACTTAAATATTACAGGTTACTGTAATAAGGCTTAAGGCCTAAGGAGTTGAGCATCTCCATAAACTGCTCATTTTAAATAACGCTTAATTTAACATAATATATATTATAGGAAGTTGTATATTATATAAAAAGAACCGCCCTCTTTATTTAAAGGCGGTTTTTATTTGCAGTAATATAATATTATGAAACTTATTTTTTCTTAGTTTTTATTTTAGGTTTAACTTCATTATAGACAACCAGAAACATTAATAGCATGCCTAACAATAGTAAATAGGCCCAAATAGGAAAATTAAGCCACACTACCCTTAAATGATAGATTATATTAGTTATTAACAAAATAACACTAATATAATATAAGCCAAAGTACTCACGATAATAATAAGCAATTATTGCCAAAATAATAGCCATAACAGCAACATAAATCGCCATTATATAATGGGGAACAAAAATTACTGATATTAATAATGCACTGGCGGCAAAAAAAGTTATAACCACCCTACTTGTTTTTTCTTTTAAAACTAGTAAATTAACAAGCCAAAGAGCAAAGAAACCAATTAAATTACTAACAATTAGATATAGTATAATAGGCATATCTAGCACATAAATAAAGGTAAATAATGTAAATAAGCTCATAAACACCGTTATTTTAAAAATTAATGTATATTGGTAAACAAAAATTAAAGCTAGCATAAAAATTAACAACGATAAAAAACTAGCAGAAATCGGACCTAAATTAAACATATCGTTAACTGTTAATTGTGAAAATAGTGTTATCATAAAAATTACATACGAAATTAAGCGCATTTTTTCCGATTCTTGATCATTATTTAAACTGGTATATAACAACATAATAAATGCTGCCGGAATTAATAAAAGCGAAATATTTGGCATAAAATAAGTGCTAACTAACGCGATTAAAAAGACAATATTAAAGCTAACATAATAAATATATCGCATTGCTTGATTATAATGAACTAATAACAAAATCCCTAGAAAAACAGTATATAATATGGGCAGGATAAAGTTATAGTTTATTAAATAGCCCGCCTCATATAAATATAAATAAGAAACAATAATGAAAGCCGCCACTTTAATTGGTTGCAAATATTTTTCTAACATTAAAATGATATTATCACGACTAAATTTCAAACTAATAATATTAGTTAATAAAATTAAACTGGTAATAATTAAAGCATAAATTAAAGGATATCCATTTGTAATAGATGTTGGCGACATCATATCAAAATATATATATATAAATAATACATTGAATGATAATAGTGCAAAACGTCTAATTACTTCTCTAATAGGAAGAAAGAGCATTATTGCATAAAATATAGCAATAAATGATACTAAAGCATATGGGAAAAACGATAAGGTTAAATATGGGAAAACACCAATAGAAGTTGTAATAATAATTGTTGTTACAAATGGCGCAAAAAACATTAAATAATGATCTTCTTTTTCTTGGTAAGTATAGTATATTAACAAACCAATTACAGCAACAGCAATAATAATATATGACAATGATGCCGCTAATTCAGGCACAAGAATTAAATATAACGCTGGCAAAACCAAAATAGCCATATATTTTATTAAATCAGCAATATATGGAATTTTAATTTGAAAATAAATGCCACTAATAAGAGCAATAATTATTAATAAAAATTGATAATTCATGTTTAATCCTGAAAAAGTTAATAAAGCAATCGTAGCAAGTAACAATGAAATTAAAGTCGTATAATAATATTCGCTATCTTTAAACTTTAAAGCCGAATAATAGGTTGCCGTAGCAAAAAGTAATAAAGCGGCTGTTAAATATAAATAAACTCCCTCACCTAGCAAAGAAAAGTAAAATCCAAAAATAGCAAAAACACCAGATGCAAATAATATAAATAAGATAAAAGTTAAGGCAAGATTCCAAAATAATTTAGTTATTTCAGAATTATTTAACTTTTTCTGTGAATAAATTGCTAATAAATAAAACAAAACAACTAGCAATGTTAAAATTATAATTTTAAAAAGGTCTGAAACTAAGTCCCAAGAAACAGTTGTTAAAATTATCCCCCCTGTTAATAAACAAAAAACACTTAATTTTAAAAGCATAGCTTTATTATTAGCTTTTTTAAATAAAGAACAAGAAAATTTAATTCGCCCCTTTTTATTTTTATTTATCAGGGCTAAAAATATGAATATGGCTCCAAAAGGATTAAACATTAAGGTAATTAATCCTGCTAAACCAAAATATAATTGTTTTTCTTGAAAATATTTCGCACCCTTCTCTGCGCCATCTAGAAAGAAAACACCTGCTACTAATAAAAGAAAGAACAAAAATAAATTTAGATCTAATACATAGTAGAAAAGTGCGGCCGCAAAGTTTAAAAAAGCAGCAACTTTGATATATCCTATCATATCCTACCCTCCTATTTATAATTTTACCACAAAAAAACTAAATTACAAGCACTGTAATTTAGTTTGTTACTTTTCTGGATTCAATTTCCGCAATTTTTTCAAAAACTTCGGCCGCGTTTTTTTCTGTTATTTCAGTATAACCCAATTCTTTTAATGCTTGAATTCGAGCACTGTTTAACTCAACTGTTCTGCTCATGGCATCTTCTTTTTTTTGTTCTATTTGATTCACAAAACGTTTATGAGATTCAATTAATTTGCTTTTTTGCGTTCCGCCACTTTTATATAATGTCATAGCTGAAAATAAAATACTTTCAAATACAAATTGCTCTTCTTCATCAAAAACAAAATCAGTTGGTTTAGTATAACCGGCTGCTTTAGAAGTATAAGCCAACATATACTTTAGTTCTGGTGATGAGTTCATAGTTTGTAAAAAATGATAGAGATACAAAAAAAACTTGTAAGATTCTTCATCGTGTTCATCGTCTAACTTTTCGCGCATTATTTCTACAATGTTATACATTAATTCTTTTTGTTTTTTAGCAAGACCACTAAAAACAGCGGTTGGTGTTAAACTTTCTTTTTGATTTTGTAAATTTTCGGAAAATAAATTTTCGATTCGTGATTCTACTTTCATTATGTAATCAGTATCAACTTTAATATCATCAATTTCTTCAACCGTTTTTACTCCTAATAGATTAAGCAACATCACCTTTTTGTCTTTTGGCCATTTGTTTATATCATTTAATTCAAGGTAATTATAAATCATTTGTCGCGAAACTCCTAGCAATTTGGCCAATTTCACTTTTGAAATACCTAATTGACGTAATATTTCGACTAATTTTTCCATTATCGTTACCTCCTAACTAAATATTAACATTTTTAATAAAAAACGTCAAGTAATAGTCTACTAGACAACTTTTTTTACTTTCCCTTTAAAATAAACCTCTTTTATTAGTCCCCCTCCTAAGCAGATGTCTTGATCATAAAAAACACATGCTTGACCTGGGGTCACCGCTTTAACATCTTGATATTTAATACGCACCCAATTATCACCTTGCGCTATAATTTCAACGGGGTATTCTTTTTGTCGATAACGAAATTTAGCATGACAATTTTTCTTTATTGGCGCTAACCAATTCATATTTTCAATGACCGCTTCATCTGATAGCAAATATTTTTCTTCAGTTGCCACAAATAAACAATTATTGCTTAAATCTTTGCCGACAACAAATAATCGCTGTTTACTCCCCCCTATATTTAAACCTCTTCTTTGACCAATTGTATAATACATTAAACCTTCATGTTCGCCAATTTCTTCATCTGTTTCAATATTTTTAATTTTGCCTGGCTGCGCAGGAAGATAATTTTTTAAAAATTCTTTAAAGTTTCTTTTGCCAATAAAACAAATACCCATTGATTCTTTTTTTTCGGCCACTTTTAAATTGTTTTCGAAAGCAATTTTTTTAACATCGGTTTTTTTTAACTCCCCTAACGGGAAAATAACATTTTTAAAATTATCTAATGGCACTTGTGATAAAAAATATGTTTGATCTTTATTATCATCAATTGCTTTTTTTAACTTACCATCAATAAAACGAGCATAATGACCGGTAGCAATTAAATCAGCTCCTAATTCTTGGGCTTTTTTTAAAAAAAGATCAAATTTTATATATTTATTGCACATTATATCAGGATTCGGCGTACGATTCTTTTTTAATTCACTTAAAAAATATGAAAACACTTCATCCCAATATTCTTGAATAAAATCAACCCGATGCAACGGTATTTCTAACTTCTTGCATATTTCTTGGGCATCGTGATAATCTTTTTCTTGGGGACAAATATAGTTTTCATAAAAGGGGTTGCCCCGCAAATCATCATTTAAAGTGCTATCCCAATTACGCATAAAAAGACCGATTACTTGATAACCTTTCTTTTTTAATAACAAAGCGGCAACACTGCTATCAACGCCACCACTCATCGCTACTACTACTTTCATAATATACCCCCACCTTTTTTAATTTTCTCTTTTAATTATAAGATTTTTATAATATAATGTAATTAGAGGTGATTTTTCATGAAAAAACATTTAAAAAAAATAATTGCTGGTTTTTTAATATTGATAATGATTTTATTATCTATCTTGCCATATGTTTAGTCTTCTTTTTTTTCTAGTTCTTCAACATCATTATTTTCTGTCACTATTTTAGTTACTTTTGCTTCAATATTTTTTAAAATAGCGTCACATTCTTTGGCGATTTTCATAGCTTCGGTGTATTTTTCAATTGACTCTTCCACTGCTATTTCACCATTTTCTAATTCATTAACTAGTTTTTCTAGTTTTTTTATTTTGTCCTCAAATTTTTCGGTTGCTTTTTTACTCATTTTTTTCCTCCTTTGCAATTACTTTTGCTTTTATTAAACCTTTATGTAATCTTGTTTCAATTATATCATTTTCGCTGACATTTAACACATCCTTTAAAACTTTATTATTAAGATATGTTACTGAGTAACCACGTGCTAAAATTTGTAAAGGATTTAATAATTCTAATTTCATTATTAAATTTCCTAATTCGTTTTGACTTGATTTAATTTTTTCTTTAGTATAATTGGTAAGTTTTTCTAATAAATAATCAAGATGCTGTTTTTTCTGATCATATATAAGCATGGGGTTTTTTAAAACATAACTATTTTTAATACTATCAATTCTTAATTTTTGATAATTTATTTTTTGGATAATTGCTTCTTTAATGCGACCTTTATAAGTTTCAATGTTTTGTGTTATATCAATAATATTGGGAACAACTAATTCGGCGGCGGCTGTTGGCGTTGGCGCCCTCATATCAGCTACAAAATCAGCAATTGTAAAATCCGTCTCATGCCCTATCCCAGCAATAATTGGCGTTTTACAAGCAAAAATCGTGCGTGCTAATGCTTCTTCATTAAAAGACCAAAGATCTTCAATGGAACCACCACCACGACCTAAAATAATAACATCAAGATTAAATTGGTCGGCTTGTTCAATTTTTTTAATTAAATCATGATAAGCTTCTTTTCCTTGTACTAAACTAGGAAATAAATATACCTCACCAATTGGATATCGGCGCTGTAATGTTGTTAAAATATCACGCACCGCTGCTCCTGTTTGGGCGGTTATAACACCGATTTTACTAGGAAACTTTGGTAGTGGTTTTTTATGTTTTTCTAAAAATAATCCTTCCGTTTCTAACTTTTTCTTTAATTGTTCATAAGATAGATACAAATTTCCTAAACCATCTTCTAACATTTCGTCGATATAAATTTGATAACTGCCCATTTGTTCATAAATGCTAACGCGACCCCGTACTAAAACATTCATACCGTCTTGGGGCTGGAACTTTAATTGTTGATTTTGTCCCCGAAACATAATAGCATTTATTTTACTATTACTATCTTTTAAAGAAAAATAAAAATGACCTGAAGTATGTGCTTTAAAATTTGATATTTCGCCTTTTAAATATACTTCTTTTAAATTATCATCGGTATCAAACTTATATTTTAAATATTTGGTAAGCGCATCGACCGTTAAATATTTTTCTTGCATAAAATCACCTTATTAATATTTTAACAAAAAAAAAGCAATAATGATATGTTATTTTAAAATCTTACTTGCTTTCTTCGTGATATATTTTATCTAAGACACCATTAATCATTTTTCGCACTTCATCGTCACTATATTTTTTAGCTAGTTCAACGGCTTCGTTAATAGCAACAACACCAGGAGCTTCTGTATATTGTAACTCATAAATACCAATTCGTAAAATTGCCTGATCAGGAAACCCTAAGCGAGTAATTTTCCAATCTTTTAGGTATTTATTGGCTAGTTCGTCAATTTCTTTTTGTTGTGTAACTATTCCAAAACAAACTTCTTTGACAAATTCGTTTTCAATTTCTATATTATCTTTTATAATATCTTCTAGTTGAAAAGGAATTTGGTTTTTTTGACAAATATTTACTTGATATAAAATAAACATAATTTTTTCGCGTAATTGACTGCGATTGTATTTTTTCATTTTTATTCCTCATTCCATTATAAATGTTATTGGGTTTGCATTATTATCATATTGATAAATAACAATAATATCAAAATTTTGATCATTAATATAATTGTGACTTAATGGGATTTCTATTTTTAAAAAGGAATCTATTTTATTTTCTAGCTCTGGTGTAAAAGTTTCATTTTCTAATAAAATAGTGCCAAAAACAATATTTTCTTCTATTTCAGTAGCGTAATTGCCATATTGAAAAGTATTTTCTTCACCGTCAATTTTTAAAATTTTCATATCTTGTTCGCTAAAGTCTATTTCAAAACAATCATCACCACAAGCACTAATGCTTGTGATTTGGAAGTTGTTAAAATCTGTTCCTATTTTATGCAGTATTATTGACTGTTTCAAAGCAATTTCAGAGCGAGCATTAATATTATTATACTCGGCTCTTAAAAAAATAGTAATTTCCGAAATAATAAAAATCATAATAGCCGCTAAGGAAAAGGCAGCTAATAATTCTACGGCTGAAAAACCTCGTTTGTTTAACATGAATCCTCCTTATAAAAAATTAATAGAGGCAAATTGTCCATCACTAAATTCAACAATTATTCGATACCCCTTATAATCTCGATCATAATTAATATAATCTAAATAAACAACCAATTCATCAAATGCGTGGCTGTTTTCAACATAGGTAATAAAGCCAGTTATATCTTCTTTCACAAAATAAACCTTTTCAATTTCTAAATCTATTATTAAATGATTGCAAAAATCTTCTACATTACTAAAGGAACAATCAGAAAACTCAACATATAACTCATCTGCTTGTAATTGATTAACTAATTCATAAAAATTAGTGTTTAAAAGAAAAGTTTTTACTTCTTGACTACGATATAACCCATCAACCGTGTTATAATTAAAACTTTTTTCATATAATGAAAAAATAGTATTTATTTGGGAAAATAAAAAGAATAAAACCACACTAATAAAGGTTATAACAATTACTGCTTCAGTTAATAAAAAGCCTTTTTTATTATTTTTTTTCAAAAAATCACTCTCTCCCCTAGCATTTTAATTAATTCTATTATATAATATATTTAGAATAATTTCCACTAAAAATATAATAAAGGGGTTTAAAATGGAAAGAAAATTTGATTTTGAAAGCATGCCGGTTGTTGAAGTCGTTAACGAAATCCTTATTGATGCTACTCGTAAAGGAGCTTCGGATGTGCACTTTGATCCGCGACCGGATAATATGATTGTAAGAATAAGAATTGATAGTTCTTTAATTAATTATTGTGAAATACCTATTTCAATTCAGAAAAATTTAATTACGAGAGTTAAAATTATGTCTAGTATGAATATTACCGAAACTCGCCTGCCACAAGATGGCGCAGTTAAAACAGCCTTAGATGGTGTCGCTCTTGATTTGCGTGTTTCATCAATTCCTACTAGTAATGGCGAAAAAATTGTTGTTCGTATTTTGGATTATAGCTTAAGTGATAGCGGTATTGAGAGTTTAGGCTTTTCAGATGATAATTATCGAAAAGTTATTAAAATGATTAGTGTTCCAAGTGGTATTATTTTAGTTACTGGAGCAACCGGAACAGGTAAATCAACAACTGTTTATGCTATTTTACAAAAATTAAACAAAGAAGCAACTAACCTAATTACCGTAGAAGATCCGATTGAGATGGATATTGAAGGAATAAATCAGATTCAAACTAATAGTGAAATTGGATTGGATTTTGCTACTGCTTTACGTTCTATTCTCCGTCAAGACCCCAATATCATCATGGTTGGTGAAATTCGAGATACCGAAACGGCGCGAATTGCCGTTCGAGCCTCTATTACTGGCCACTTAGTATTATCAACTTTACATACCAATGACTCATTAAACACTATTGAACGTTTATTAGATATGGATGTAGAGCGGTATTTATTGGCAAGTTCACTAACTGGTATTATTTCACAAAAATTAGCAAAGAAATTATGTCCTCATTGTAAAAAAACTAAACCAGTTAATGATTATGAAAAACAAATTTTTCAAAAAGTTTTAAATGAAGAAGTAAATGAAATATATGTTAACGAAGGATGCGAAGAATGTGATAATGGTTATAAAGGACGAATGGCTATTCAAGAAGTTTTAATTATTAACCAATCAATTCGCGATGCTATAAGTTCTGGGGTTAAAAAAGAAGTAATTCGTGATTTAGTTTTTAAAGCCGATGTTGTAACTCTTTTACAAGATGGTTTATATAAAGCGAAAACAGGTTTAACTACTCTGGAAGAAGTTTTAAAATTAATCGAATTTAGTGAAATTGAAGATGAAGAACGAGACTTTAATTTAAAAAGTGCAATGAAACATGCTGATATTGCCAAAGAAGTCCAAGTAACTTTGAAAAAAGAGGAAGAGTTTATGGGGGAAAACCTCAGTTCGCCAGAAAAAATGAGTAGTGAAGAAACTAAAACAGTTTCTGAAAAACCCCCTGCTCCTAAAAAAGATGAAACTCTTGATATGGAAATAAAAGAAGAAAAAAAGGAAAGTCCAGAAAAAGCAGAAGAAAAAGAAACTAGAACGGCAACATCACCAAAAACTGAAGAACCCGCGCAAAAAAGTGAAAAAGTAAATGCCATTTTAGAAAAAGCAAAGCAGCAGAAAACAGAAAATGTTGAAACAACTGAAACTAAAACCGATGAACAGGCCAAACAAGATAAGATTAGCTCCGTTTTAGAAAAAGCACAAAAGTTTAATAAAGAGCAAGAATAGAAAAAATTAGCCAAATTTGTCCAAACCCACTACAAGAAAATACGTTCATAATCTTTTAGAACGTATTTTTTTTATGTTTTTTATATAATATAATTCTTTATTTTTATTTTGTTAGTAATTTTAATGTTTTACAAATGGATTGTTGTTTCAATTATCTACAGCCACATGTTTTACTATGATATGTTGAATAGCAATCAACTTCATAGTATCCTCTATTCACGCGACATTGTTCAACAATATATGAAAAATTTTGTCTGCTGGTAGTTTCCTCACATTCATCATTTACAATATAAAATGAGCATTGATAGCGGGGCTGAGTAACCACCCCACAATCATAATATCCTGCTTGACCAATTGTTCTAAAACACTCATCGTATCCACAATGTGGTGATCCTTCACTAAATAATTCCCCAGATTCTACCTTGTCACAACCCCAATTTTTCTCAACAGTACCAGAACAATTATAATCAAAACTTCCATCGCCACGATCTTCTGTAAACCAACTAACTTGACCGGGATGTACTTCAGCATTATTATCATAACAATCTTCTCCCAAGCTTTGTTCTGTATGACAAATACGAGAGCCACCCCAACTGCCTACATCACTTTCCGGTGCATGATAGCCATTTCCATCATTGTCTTGATAACAGTATAAACCAGTTGCACAAGAACCTTGAGACTGCCCTTCTATCCAAGTGCCCATAGGTTCGCATAGTTCTCCCTCTTCTGCGCCAGCTTCTTCAAAATTAGCCGTGGCATTTTTAATACTTGTTACATTAGTAAAAGTATAACTGGTACTCGTTCCACTTGCATCACCAGACCAATTAGAAAAATGATATCCGGTACTCGGTGAAGCCGTTACTGTAGCACTACCACCATGTGTAACACTACTACCACAGTCACCACCAGTTGTGCCACTGCCACTACCTACTGAACAAGAAATGGTATATGTATTAATTGTAAAATTAGCTCTTACAGTAATTGCTTGTCTCACATCACTACAAATACCCGTTGCTGGTGAAAAACTACCATGGCACTCACCACTTTCCAAAGTATAATTATTAAGTGTATAACCAGTATTAGCATTTGGAGTTGTTCCGCTATTGGCATTACTCCAATCAACTGATTCCGAAGTTGGATCAATACTACCACCAGTTGATGATGTATATGTTACCGTGTACTCATTTATTGTAAAGTTTGCTTGTATTGTCATATGACCAATCACATTAGTTACTTCACCAGTAGCGCTATTTAAATCACCATTACCACTGCCACCAACAACTGTGAAATTAGTAAAACTATACCCGGTATCAGCGGTTACTGTTGGT
>PWLE01000019.1 GCA_003559495.1 Mollicutes bacterium | reverse complement strand
TAGTGCCCCTACAGTTAATCCTAGATACATATCAAATTGATTATCAAAAAGAAGATGATGTTTTTTTATTTTTAGATATGGAAATTGATGTTAACAAGCAAGTTATTGTTAAGGGTTGTGATGATGCGGAACTTTTGGTAAAAAAAATTGATGACGAAACTTATATTTCTTTAGATTTTATGACGGAACATTTACGATTAAGTTATGTGAAAAATGACAACGAAATTAATTTAATAACGGGAGCTCAATTGTTATTTCCATATGAAAAAGCTCTAAGCATATTTGGTGAAAACGAAAAAGCTTTAATTACGGATGTTGAGACAGGGCTTCAATTTAATGTAAAAAGAATTCCTGCTGGTGAAGGGACAGCTGCGGTTGTAGAACCAATAACTGAAGAAGATACAGCAATTTTATTTAAAGCAAATGGTAATCAATGGAACCATTATCGTCGTTCGGTTTTGGTGGAAGTTGATGGCATAATAATGGCCGGCTCGCTTACGCCCTTTCCTTGTTCGGGAAGGCAAGATAAGCCAACTGGAGAAATAGTTGATAATCGTAGTGGGAGTTCGGGACGAGGAATAAATTATAATTATAATTATGAGAATAATATGGAAGGGGTTATAGATATTCATTTTTTGAATAGTATCAACGTTGGTAAGCAACGAATAGATCAAATCCATCAGCAAAAGGTTTTTGAAGCAGCGCAATATGGAAGGAGCATAATTGAATGACAAAAGTGTTAATTACTATTATTCTATTTGTTTTAACAATGCCTAATTTAATGGCAAGTAATGGTGATGTAGAAATTGTAAATGAAGAGATTCCAGGACAAGGCGGCGTGCCCAAATATTATATTTATAATTTATACCGCGCCCAGGTTATAAGTTTAGTAGAAGAAACGCAAGTTATAAAAGGCGAAAAAAGAGTTGTCCAACATGCGGAAATTGAAATTTTAAACCGTGATAAAAAGGGAGAAATAATTAACATTAGTAATACTTTAGCAGGTGATCCTTGGTATGATATGCCATTGGAAGAAAATATGCGGATTACAATACATTACGAAGCTGGCAACTTTTATTTTATTGCGTACGACAAAACGAACGCGCTTTTATTAATGAGTGTTATTTTTTTATTAATTGTTTTATTAATTGGTGGTTTAAAGGGTCTAAAGGCGCTAACGTCATTAGCAATAACAATTTTATTAATAATTTTTGTAATGGTTCCTTTATTATTAAGAGGAGCAAGTCCAATTTGGGTTTCTATTTTTATATGTGCGATAGCAACTTGTATTACTTTTTTCATTATTGCTGGTTTTAATCGTAAATCATTATCAGCAACATTAGGAACAACGGGTGGCTTAGTTCTTGGTGGGATATTTGCTTATTTGTTTGGTTTTTTTGCTCGGTTAACAGGCTTCAGTGCTAAAGATGCTAATATGTTGTTGATGTTACCCCATGAAATTGATTTTGATTATCGTGGTTTATTATTTGCGGGAATTATAATTGGCGCTCTAGGAGCGGCAATGGATGTGGCAATTTCTATTGCCTCATCATTAAATGAAATAAAAAAAGAAAACCCGCAAATTAGCGTTAAAAATTTAATTGCCTCCGGTTTTAATATTGGTCGTGATATTATGGGAACAATGATAAACACGCTAGCGCTAGCTTATTTAGGTGGCACAATTACGGTTTTAATCTTATTTGTTGGCTTTCAAATGAATTTATATCATATTGTTAACTTAGACTTTATTGCCAGTGAAATAGTTCGAGCTTTAGCAGGTAGTGTCGGACTAGTATTTGCTATTCCTTTTACCATTTTTGCATTTGTGTTAATCCCTTGGGAAAAAATTAGTAAACGGATGTCTAATTATTTTAGTGAATAAGAGCAGTTGATTATATTTTGATAAATGATATAATTAAGATAGATAGTAGGAGGAAGATATGGAAAATTTTATTGAATTAGGAATAGATATTGGTAAGAGTTTAATTGCTGCTATTGTTGTTTTAATTGTCGGTTTGCAAGTTATTAAATGGTTGGGCAATAAGCTAACTAAAGTTATGCATAAATCAGAAATTGATGATAATTTAAAACCATTTCTATCTTCATTTTTAAATATTGGTTTGAAAGTTTTACTTATTTTAACAGTAGTAGGTATTTTAGGAATTGATACCTCTTCATTTATTGCATTATTGGCATCGATTGGTTTTGCAATTGGTTTAGCTTTTCAAGGATCGTTATCTAATTTTGCTGGGGGCATTTTATTATTACTAACACGACCGTTTGCTATTGGTGATACGGTTGAAACTAATGATATATTAGGAATTGTGAAAGGAATAAAAATATTGTATACCGAAATTCACACTTTTGATAATATGGTAATTTATGTGCCAAATGGTAGTTTAGCAAATTCATCAATTACTAATCGCACTAAAAATCCTACCCGAAGAGTTGACTTTAAATTTGGTGTTGGTTATGATTCAGATTTTAAAAAGGTAAAAAAAGTTTTACATAAAATAGTTGAAAAACATGAATTGGTTTTTCAAGAACCAGAACCATTTATTCGCATGTGGGAACATGGTGATAGTGCTTTAATAATTTTTGTCCGGGTCTGGTGTAATACAGAAGATTATTGGACAATCTATTATGATATAACGGAGCAAGCAAAAGAAGAATTTGATAAAGCAGGAATTAATATTCCTTATCCACAAATGGATGTTCATGTTAAAAAATAATTAATAGCTAACTCTATTTAGAGTTAGTTTTTTTTATTAAGGAATATGATATAATAATTTTAGGGTGATAAAAATGTATATCTATTCGATACTTTTATTGTTTTGTTATTTTGTTTTGTTTTTTATCCTAGCACAAAAAAAGCAAAATAATGCCTTAGTTGATATTGCTTGGGGACTAGGCTTTGTTATTTTAGCAATTTATAATTATTTTTTAACTACTATTGATTTGCGGTCTACGGTTTTAGTTATTATGATTATTTTATGGGGTGGACGTTTATCTTATCATTTATTTTTGCGAAATTGGAATAAACCGGAAGATTATCGTTATCAAGAAATGCGCAAAAAATGGGGCGATAAACAACAATTGCGCGCATTTATTAATGTTTTTATGAGTCAAATGGTTTTAATGTATATTATTGCATTGCCAATATTATTAATTATGAATAATCAGGCAAGTTTAACTACTTTTGACTATATTGGGGTTGGTTTATGGATAATTGGTTATTTTTTTGAAGTTGTTGGTGATTATCAATTAAAAAAGTTTATTAGTAACCCAGAAAATAAAGGCAAATTAATGACTATTGGGTTATGGCGTTATAGTCGTCATCCTAATTATTTTGGCGAAGGTTTAATGTGGATTGGCATTGGGATTATGGCTTTGTCAGTTCCGTATGGCTACATTGGATTAATAAGTCCTTTATTGATTAATTATTTATTAGTATATGTTTCAGGAGTTCCGTTATTAGAAGAAAAAATGAAAAATCGCAAAGAATTTCAAGAATATAAAAAAATCACAAACCGGTTTATTCCCGGACCGGTGAGGAGGAAATAAAATGATTTATTTAAAAATGTATCTGATTGCTTTAGCAATTTTCTTAATTGTTGATGGGTTATGGTTAGGACTAATTGCTCGTAATTTTTATCGCGCTGAAATTGGGTTTTTATTAAAAGAAGCTCCTAATTTTTTAGTAGCTGGTATTTTTTATTTATTTTTTGTCGCTGGAATTGTTTTTTTTGTCATAAATCCAGCGATAGAAAAAGAAAGTTTGCGATATTTAATAGTGGCTGCTATTTTATTTGGGACCTTAACTTATGCAACGTATGATTTAACTAATTTGGCAACGATAAAAGATTGGTCTCTTAAGGTTACGATAGTTGATATTATTTGGGGTGGCACCTTAACAACAATTGTTTCGGTTGTTACTTATTATTTAGTAAAGTAGGTTATGTTTAATGCGATTAGGTTATGCCTGTTTAACAGTAGGTGTTTTTGATACAAATTTTAAAAACATTCGCCAAAAAAACGTTAATAAAGAAAAATTATATCAAATTATTGAACATAATTTGCAATTTTTAGATAAAATGATTGATTACAATATTGCTAATGAGATAACTTTATTTCGTATTACTTCTGATTTAATCCCTTTTGGTTCATCAATTGCTAATCAATATAAATGGGAGCTTGATTTTGCTGATCATTTTAAAAAAATCGGCCGCAAAATAAAAAAAAATAATATCCGCGTTTCCATGCATCCTGGTCAGTATACCATTTTAAATTCTAATCGTGCCGAAGTTGTCAAGGCAGCGATGGCTGATTTGCAATATCATGCAAAAATTTTTGATCTTTTGCAAGTAGATAGTACAAATAAAATTGTTTTGCACGTTGGTGGAGTTTATAATGATAAAAAAACGGCCATGAAAAGATTTATTACTAATTATTGGAAATTAGATGAGAATATAAAAAAAAGATTAGTAATTGAAAATGATGAAAGAAGTTTTAATATTATTGATGTTTTAAATATTAGTGCGAAGACTAATATGCCAGTTGTTTTTGATAATTTACATCATGCTTTAAATTTTGTTGATTTACAAATAGAAGAAATTATTAAAAAGTGTGCTGCTACTTGGGAAAAAGAAGATGGCACGCCAAAAGTACATTATTCAGAACAAAATGTACTAAAAAAGCAAGGTGCACATTCTCAAACAATTGATTGTAAAAAATTAAATTATTTTATCCAAAGGTTACCAACTAATGTTGATATTATGTTAGAAGTGAAGGATAAAAACAATTCTGTTATTAAATGTCAAAAATATCTAAAAATATAATCAAGGAGTGATAAAATGTCTTTTACATCGACATTAAAAAATGAATTAGTAAATATAAAAGCAACCAAAATAGAAGAAATATCAGAATTAGCAGGATTTTTAAATGTTTTAGCTACTGTAAATGGTTCCATAAAATTGACAACCGAAAATGTTAGTGTCGCGAAAAGAGTTTTTAATTTAGTTAAGCGAATTTACCAAATAAATTGTAAAATTACTATTCGCAAAGGATATGGTTTTACTAAAAAATATACTTATATGCTAGAAATTCCTGATAAAAAGATTTTAGAGGATCTCGGAGTTGATTTAAAATCTTTTCAAAAAGAGCCAGCGCGATTTATTATTGAAGATGAAGAATTAAAACAAGCCTATTTGCGCGGCATTTTTTTCGCCAACGGTAGTTTAAATGATCCTAAAAAAACTAGTTATCACTTAGAATTTGTTTTTCAAAATAAAAATTATGCTAATTTTATAAAAAGATTATTAAATGAATTTTCCCTTAATGCAAAAATTTTAAAGCGCGAACAAAAGTATATGGTATATATTAAAGAAGCTGAAAAAATTAGTGACTTTTTAAAAATAATATCTGCTTCTGGGGCTTTGTTTTATTTTGAGGATATTCGTATTTATCGTGATCATAAAAATATGACTAATCGTTTAAATAATTGCGAACAAGCTAATGTTGACCGTGTTATTACAACTTCTGATAAACAAATTTCTGCCATTAAAAAGATTATGGATGAAAAACTATATGATGCTTTAGATGAAAAACTAAAAGTAATTGTTGATTATCGCTTAAAATATCCTGATGCTTCCTTAAATGAGTTAACAGAAATTATTACTATTGAAAACAATATTAAACTTACTAAATCGGGGGTTTATCACCGGATGAAAAAAATTGAAAATTTAGCGACTAAAATAAAAAATAGTTAGTAGATACTAACTATTTTTGTTTGTTATTAAAGGAAATATAATAGGTTTGCGACCGGTAGTTTTAAAAATGTGATTTGATAATTCGGCAATAATAACAGAACTGAGTTTATTAATTTTATCTAAATTTTGTTGAATAATATTTTCAGTTTTCTTCTCTAATTCTGCTAATAATTCCGCATTGTAGTTTACTAATACAAAACCACGAGTTGTGATATGAGGATTTGCCAGAAGTTTTTTTTGTTTATCATTAATAATGGCAGAAATAATAACAACGCCATCACTAGCCATAATTTTTCTTTCTTTCATAATTGAATTGGTAATATTACCAATTTGATTGCCATCAATATAAACTTCACCGGCTTCGACAACTTCATTTTGTTTTATGCGGCCGTCTTTCATTGACAAAACATCACCATTTTTTAATAAAAAAGCGTTTTCTTTTGGAATATCACATTCAATTGCTAAATCGACATGGGCTTTTAACATTCGATATTCGCCATGGACGGGCGCAAAATATTTTGGCTGAAAAAGACGGAGCATTAATTTTAATTCTTCTTGCTTGCCATGTCCAGAAGTATGGATATCATCTAAAATAGTATTCGTAAATACTTTAACATTTTTTAAATATAATTTATTAATTGTTTTAGAAATGCTTAAAGCGTTTCCGGGAATGGCGGAAGAAGAGAAAATAACGGCGTCATCTTCTTTTAATTCAATTTGGCGATGAGAGCCATTAGCAATACGGCTTAACGCAGCCAGTGGCTCACCTTGGCTGCCGGTACACAATAAACAAATTTTTTCATCGGGAAAACGATTGGCATCATTAGCGGAAATGAAAATGTCTTTATTATTGATATATTTATTTTCAATAGCATTTTCAATATTGTTTTCCATGCTGCGTCCAAAAATAGCAACTTTTCGATTATTTTTTCGACAAGTATCAATAATATGTTTTAAACGATGGATGTTTGATGCAAATGTCGCAACTATAATCCGGCCATTGTGTTGTTTAAAAATTTCGTTTAGGGCGATATCAACTTTTGATTCACTTGATGAAAAGCCAGGATTTAATGCATTGGTGCTATCACTTAGTAAAAGTGTAACCCCCTCCTGACCAATTTTAGCCATTTTATACAAATCAGCCATTGGACCAATTGGTGTAAAATCAAATTTAAAATCACCAGTAATGACAACCCGACCATTTTTTGTTTTTATTGCCATGCCATGGGAATCCGGTGTTGAATGTGTAGTCGTAAAAAAATCAACCGTAAAATGTTGGAATTTAAATTGCGATTTATTATCATAAGCATGAATATTTTTAAAAGCTATTTTTCGTTCTTTTATTTTATTTCTAATTAAATTTATTGCTTGTGTTGGCGCATAAATAACAGGGATGTTGATGCTTTGTAGTAAAAAGGGAATGCCACCAATATGATCTTCATGACCGTGCGTAATAAAAAGAGCTTTTATTTTTTCGGCATTTTTCTTTAAATACGAAAAATCAGGAATAACATAATCAATGCCTAATAATTCACCTTGCGGAAACATAATTCCGGCATCAATAATAATAATTTCGTTTTGGTGTTCAAGGCAATACATGTTCTTGCCAACCTCGCCTAGACCGCCCAGTGCAAAAATCTTTGTCGGCCATTGTTTTTCTTTTTCCATTTTTCCTCCTTTCTTTTGTAAAATAGATAAAAAATTAACTTATTAATTATAACGTTTTTTTTGCTTTTTGTCTAGTAATTTGTGTGGGAGTGTTGTAAAATGGTATTAGGTGGTATAATGAGTATAGTAGCGCGTTTTAAAAAAATGTTTAAAAATAAAACCGAAGAAGAAAAATACACAACCGGTCTTGCTAAAACAAGAAATCAACTTTTAAGCAATTTTGATAATATAAATAAAAGATATAATGAAATTGATAGTGATTATTTGCAAGCATTAGAAGAAATGTTAATTAGTAGTGATATGGGCATGCCAACAGTTTTAAGTTTTGTTGAAAATTTAACGAAACGCATTAAAAAAGAAAAAATAAAAAAAACTAATGAATTAAAAGAAATAATTGTCGAAGAGTTAATGTTGTTATACAATGGTCAAATTGATCAAAACAAATTAAATTATGGTGAGGATTTATCGGTCTTTTTATTTGTTGGTGTTAATGGCAGTGGTAAGACAACTACCATAGCTAAAATGGCATATCGTTTAAAAAAGGAAGGAAAAAAAGTATTGCTTGTTGCCGGTGACACTTTTCGAGCTGGTGCTGTTGAACAATTACAAGCTTGGGCGAGTAAAATTGAGGTGCCTGTAGTAGCAAAATTAAATGCTGATCCTGCTAGTGTTGTTTATCAAGGCTTAGAAAAGGGAAAAAATGAAAACTTTGATGTTGTATTAATTGATACCGCCGGAAGATTACAAAACAAACAAAATTTAATGAATGAACTAGCGAAAATCAATCGTGTAATTGAAAAATTTATTCCCAAAGCCCCGCATGAAACCTTATTAGTAATTGATGCTACAACGGGTCAAAATGGCATCTCACAGGCAAAAAACTTTCAAGAGATTATAAATATTACTGGCATTGTTTTAACAAAGTTAGATGGCACCGCAAAAGGCGGCATTGTCATCGCTATAAAAAAAGTTACTAATATTCCGGTAAAATTTATTGGTCTCGGAGAAAAGTTAACTGATTTGGATTTGTTTAATATTGAAAAATATATTTATGGATTATTTAAGGAGTGGTAAAATGAAGAAAAAATTAGAAAATTATCAACAGTTGGGATTGCTTGTTCAATTAATAACAAGTGTTTGTTTCTTGGTGGCAATGATTTATGCGTGGTTTGAACCGGTTTTTCTAGATTTAGTTTATTTAATGATGGGTTTATTATTGCTGGCAATTGCTTTTAATAATCATGTCTTCTACAAAAGAAAATATTTTACGGTAATTTATTTAATTGGTGCTTTAATAGCTTTTTTAGCGGTCGTATTATGAAAAACATTTTTTATTTAAATGCTTTATATGATATTTATGGACCCCTATTAACAGCAAAGCAACAAAAGTATTTTGAAGAATATTATTTTGAAAATCTTTCCCTACAAGAAATCAGTGAAAATGCAAGTGTTAGCAAAAATGCTATATATAAGCAGTTAAAGGAAATTGAAAAAAAACTACTTTCTTGGGAAGAGAAGTTATCTTTTCATCGAAAAAAAGATATGATATTATTAGAAATGAAGAATAGTCAAGAAAAAGAAAAGATTTGTCGAATCTTGGAGGAATAAAATGTTTGGGAGAATAGTGTACATTAGTGATAATTTAGCACATATTAGTATTGCGGAGGGAACACCGGTTAATACTAATTTAATTAATATGCATGTTGTTTTTGAAGATGATACTAAAAAAATATTAGGTGAAGTGCAGGATGTTGGCGATGAGATTATCAAAGTTCGCTTTTTAGGTGAAATTGCTGATAATAAATTTATTGGTGGCGTTATTCGCAAACCAATGTTATCAGCTAACATCAGAATTATTAACAAAGAAGAATTAGCTTTATTAGTTGGCAAATCTGATAAAGATTCGCTTTATTTGGGGTGTTCACCTTTATATGATAATTTTCCCATTTATGTGGATATTAATGAAATTTTTAGTAATCATACCGCTTTTTTTGGCAACAGTGGTAGTGGGAAATCATATGGTGTGGCGAGAATTTTGCAAAATGTTTTCTTAAATGAAAAAGTGATTCCTTTTAAATCTAATTTCTTTATATTTGATGCTTATGGTGAATATCATAATGCTTTTGGCGGTGTAAATAAAATTAATGATAATTTTAATTTCAAAATATATACTACTAATATGAGTCAAAATAAAGGTCGAAAACTAGAAATCCCAATCTGGTTATTAGGAATTGATGAAATAGCACTTTTGTTGGATGCAGAACGTCATTCGCAACTATTAATTATCGAAAGAATGATAAAACTAGCACGAATTTTCGCAGAAGAAGGTGAAGTGTCACAACGTTATAAAAATCATCTAATAGCCAAAGCGATTATGAATATTTTGTATACCAATCAAACAGCGGCAAGTAAGCGCAATGATATTTTTTCTATTTTTGCAACTTGCACAACGAAAGAATTTAATTTAGAAGCTCCGGTGCAAGGCGTTGGTTATGTTCGTAAATTTCGGGAATGTTTTCTAATTGATAGAAGTGGTGAATTTGCGGAAAGTGTCCTAATAACAAATTATATAACGCAATTTATTAATGAAGAGTTAGAACAACACCAGCCACCAAAAAATATTTATTATACTCTTCCTGATTTAGAAAAAGCTTTGTCGTTTACTTTAATTTCCGAAGGATTACTACAAAATGAAGAAATATATCATGAGGCCATAACATTAAAAGTTCGTCTGCATGGTGTGGTAAATAGTGAATATGCGCAATTTTTTGAAGTTCCTAAATATACATCGATTGATAATTTCATCGCCAGTTTAGTTTCGGCACAAGGAAAAAAAGCGCAAATTATTAATTTTAATTTAGAAGATGTCGAAGATTGGTTTGCAAAATTTGTAACTAAAATTTTTTCTAAGATGCTTTTTGATTTTTCAAAAGCATTAAAAGAAAGAGCTTCAATTCCGGTACATCTTTTTATTGAAGAAGCGCATCGTTACGTTCAAAATGATCGTGATGTTTATTTGCTAGGATATAATATTTTTGAGCGTGTTGCTAAAGAAGGTCGGAAATATGGCATGATATTAAACTTAATTTCGCAAAGACCAGTTGAACTCTCAGAAACAGTGATTTCGCAATGTTCTAATTTCTTAATTTTTAAAATGAATCATCCGCGTGATTTAGATTATATTCGTAAAATGCTGCCTAATGTTAGTGCCGAAGTGGTAGAAAAACAAAAAAGCTTACAACCGGGAACTTGTGTTGCCTTTGGAAAAGCCTTTAAGGTTCCGGTTTTAATAAGAATGGATCTTCCTAAACCTGAACCAACTAGTAGTAATGCTGATATAATTAATAGATGGCAACTTGAGTCTAATTAAATTAGAAAAAGATGGTGATATAATGGGAAAATTAATTACGGCAATGTTTTATTTATTTATAATTTATTTAATTTTACAATTTGTCATGCTTTATTTTCGCGGAGGACATGAACAATTTTATACTATTGAATATGGCGAAAATCGTTTTTTTGTAAAAGAAGAATATGTCGTTGATGGAAAACAAAGTCATTATTTTTTTACCGTTGATGTCAACGAAGAAGAAACTTTTTATTTTCAAACATATGAATCTTTTCATCGTGTTGATAATGTTATTGATGATATTATTTATCTCGATGCCAATAGCGCGCAATGTATTTTACCAATTTTTGTTTTAACTGAAATTAATAGTGATGTTATTTGTCATTACCAAGGAATGGTTTATGATTATCAGAAAATAAGTAAGCGGGTGGCAGGTTTGGATAAAGAAATAGAACAATTAAAACAAAATTATGATCTAGCCTCTTTTCAAGATAATAGCGATTTTTTTACTAGAGAATATGTTACCGTTCACAGTGATAACGTTTTAAATAATCATTATTTTTATATGACAAATTATCGTGGTATTGGCACGATTAGTATGGATAATTTAAACCGTTATGCTAAAATAGAATTTTTTCGCAATGATGTTTATGAAATGAGTTTAAAAATTTTAATCGATAATAATTTGTTAATGGCTAATTACAATCAAAGAAATGAATTTAATCAATTTAAAGCTATTAATTTAATTACAAATAATGTCGAAGATATTATTTTAGATCGTTACGTAAGTTTTGATTCATATTTTCAAGGCGTTGCTGTTGACATGGTTTATTTATATGATCGCGAAAATAAGCGACAATATCAAATTAATATTGCAACGGGTGGTATGATTGAAGTAGGAAATGAAGAAATTGGTGTAAAAATATTAATAGATGACGAATGGGAATGGCTTGAGACTACTGAATTAGCAAATGAGGATATATATTTCCAAGAAAAAGAAGATATAGATTTTGAAATTCCAGCAAAATATGTTGATTATGAAATTGTAATGGGTGAATTGGGATATATATATTATTTTGCTGAAGATACCGATAAATACCAAGTTTATCGGGCACCTATGCGACAACCAAAATATAAAAAACACTTGTTTTCAACAACTGATATTGATAGTATTAAATTAATATATGATTATGTTTATTATCGTGATGGTGAAAAAGTTAAATATTATAATGATGCTACCGGAGTAAAAAC
>PWLE01000010.1 GCA_003559495.1 Mollicutes bacterium | reverse complement strand
ATTGAGTTCTCCATTACCAATGCCACTTACAACATAAAAAGAAAGCAATTCATAACCACTATCTGGTGTCACCACCGGAACAGGCAGATTATTACCATGCGATACAAAACGTGCTTCTGGATAAACGCTACCATTATCACCACTAATATAATTTACTTCATACTGTAAACGATTAAAATGAGCATAAATAGTAATATCACTTTGAACATTTTTAACAGAGCCTGTTTCAGAATCAAAATCATTAAAACCACCATATATTTTTACTCGGCCATGACCGCTATTAACACCACTTTCTTCCACCCCCGCTTCATCAGCATTAAAAGAACCGCCACCGCCACCTGCTTCATCAGTTGTTGCATTACCAGAATGGCCGCCACCACCAGAATAACCACCACCAGCACCGCCACCAGTATTAACCCCATCAGTACTTGCACCAGCACCGCCACCAAAACCACCATTAGCATCATCGCCAACACCACCATAGCCACCATCTAAAAAGCTAGTCCCACCAGCGCGCTTAGCATGTGATTCGCCATCAGTTAAAAAGCCACCACCACCAGCTCCACCACCATTATTATTAGAATCACTACCACCTTCACCATCACTTCCACCAACCCCAAAACTATTCCCCCAAGAGGCCCCGTCCATACCTTCCATACTGGCCTGACCATGACGCCCAGCATAACTATCTTCACTGGCACCTCCTCCTCCACCAGCAATTAACAATGGCGTTTCATCTGCTAAAACAACAAAACTTCCACCACCACCACCAGAACTATTATTATTATGTTCTCCTTGCTGACCAACCAAAATATAAATAACTTCCCCTTTTTCTAAAGCAAAAGTTCCACTAACGCGCGCTCCTAGACCACCATTATCACCACCACCTTGTGCTCCATAAGCAACAATCTCATAATCTCTTGTCTCCGGAACTTGCCAAGTTTGCACACTTCCGACTGCACCTGTTGATGTATTTTCAAAAAGAATATATTCTTCCGCAACCATTGAAAATTCTAAAAATTCATAGCCCTTCTCCGTAATAACACTTGGAGCAAGTGACACCCCACCACCAAAAACATCACGACTACTTGGTCGGATGGATCCCCCTTCTTTTGCATAATAAGAAACTTCATAAATAGATATATCATTAGTCGTAATTGTAATATCACACATTGCTAATGTTGATTCTTCAATCAATAACTCTTGCTTTGCAAATGTTTTTGTTACACACCATTCATCTTCATAAACAGCTAATGCTACTTCACAATTTTCATTAACATAAACTTGTCCCGCTTCAGGAAGAATCCCTAAATATTGAATATCAAAATCTGTATCAGTTAATTCCTCATTAATTTCATAATTATTAATCACTATCATCCCCGGAGTCATAACTTGATTAGAATTAGCTGTTAAACAACCATCGCGCACAGCACTTGCCAAACCTTCAGCATTAAATACTATCGTTTGCTTTCGAACACTTTCAACAATACTCAAAACAGTTGGCATCACAATTAATAAAATAATTGCCAAAATTACAATTACCGCTAACAATTCTACTAATGTAAATCCTAATTGATTTTTTCTTACCATTTTTCTCTCCTACTTTATATCTTTTTTTATTTTAACATTATTTATTCTTTTTTAAAAGAAAAAAGACTAACAAGTCTTTTATTATTTCATTTTAACAACCTCTTTATTATTAATAATTGCTTGCGGATTAATACTAAAAAGCAATTCGCAAGTTTTTTCACCATATAATTTAGTAACGTATTTAATCGTTTTTTCTAAACTATCATAAGCATTAATAGAGTGCGCATCAGAAGCAATTAGATGAATTTTTTTATGCTTCAATAAATATCGAGCTGTCTCTCTTGCTGTTTTCCCATAAAGACCAAACAAACTTGCCGCATTTAATTGAAAAACAACTCCCATTTTTAAAAGATTATCAATTTTCGTTAAATCATTTTGAAAATAATCACATCGTTCTGGATGGGCGATAACAGGAATATATTTTTTTTCTTTTAATTGATAAATTGTATTTTTAACATCATAACCATTATTATACATCGGCATCTCAACTAATAAATATTGTGATTGATTAATTGTAGCAATTTTTTTATTCATCAAATTATCAATAATATCATCCGATAACATTACTTCACTCGCTAATATTAATTGCACGGGAATATTTTTTTTTCTAACTTTTTTACTTAAAATTCGAAAAATTCGTAAATTAGTATCATAATCATAATTAACACCGGATAAATAATGTGGTGTTAAAACAATTGTTTGAAAACCAAGTTCAATCGCCTTCTCAAAACAAGCTAAACTCTCTTTCATTGAGCGTGTACCATCATCTGTTTGTGGCAGTAAATGAGTATGAATATCAATAAAAGACTTCGCCATTATTTAGAAACTCCTTTTAATTTTAAAACTTTTGAGGAAGCATAATTAGCCATTTTTACAGCAGCAACATATTCACGTAAAAAAGCAATTTCCAAATGATGATTTTTACTAATACTATCAATCTTTTTGGCATTAATAATTTCATAACAATCATCACAAACCATAATTTTTGAATAATCATCAAGATAGTATTCGCTTACTGCCGGATTTTCTTCACAAAGATTACACATTTTCATCAACCTCTTTTATAAGTTCTTCAATCCGATAAGCACGGCCAATTGACTCATCATAAACAAATCGCAAATCTGGTATTTTTCGCAACTCAACGCGCGAAAAAAGTTGACTACGCACAAATCCTTTCGCCTTAGACAACGCTTTCATAACTTGTTCTTTTTTTTCATCATTTAAAACCGTAACATACACTTTTGCCAAACTTAAATCATTACTAGTTTCGACATCAATTACTGTTACAAAGCCAACATTTTTGTCTTGCACATCATTAGCTAAAATTTTACTAATTTCTCTTTTTAAATCAGTATTAATTCTTTCAATTTTCACACTATCACCTCTTAATTTCAACCATTTCAAAGGCTTCAATAATATCACCTTCTGCTAATTCAGTAAAATTATCAATGGTAATACCACATTCCAATCCTTTTTTTACTTCCTTGGCACTATCTTTTTCTCTTTGAATTGATTTTATTTTTCCTTCATGAATCATTTCCTGATCACGCCAAATTCGACAAAGAGCATTATTTTTAACAATCCCCTCGGTAATATAACTGCCAGCAATAACACCAACTTTCGAAAATTTAAACAATTGTCGAACTTCCGCTTTCCCCAATTTTTTCTCTTCATATTCTGGTGCTAACATTCCTTTTAAAGCTGCTTCCATTTCTTCAACTACTTTATAAATAATATTATGATTTCTTATATCAACTTGATGCTCCTTCGCACACTTATACATATCATTGTTAATAGGAAGATTAAACGAAATAATAATGGCTCCCGAAGCTTTTGCTAACATAATATCATTTTCACTTACCGCCCCAACCGAATTACGAATAACGCGAATTTTAATATCCTCAACCATAACTTCTTCTAAACAATTTTTAACCGCTTCAGCACTTCCTTGCACATCAGCTTTTACAATTACTTTTACTTCTGTCTCGCCTTCTTTTATTTTCGAAAAGACTTCATCTAAAGTAACACCTGTTTTCGGAAGACAATCATCTTGACGACATTTTACCTTGCGCTCCTGCCAAACTCTTTTAGCTTCTTTTTCATTTTCAAAAGCTAAAAAACGATCACCGGCAACCGGAGTTTCACTAAGTCCCATGACAACAACCGGTTGCGAAGGACTTGCTTCTTCAATAGCTTTATTCTCATCGTTTTTCATATTACGAATCCGGCCAAAACAAGTGCCAACAACAATCGGATCTCCTAATCGTAACGTGCCACTTTGAATTAATAAAGTTGCAATTGGTCCGATAGTTTTATCCAAACTAGCTTCAATTACAACACCACTAGCATAACGATTTGGATTAGCACGATAATTATTCATTTCGGCAATTAATAAAATATTTTCTAACAACTCTTCAATACCATCACCTTTTAAAGCAGAAATATTAGTGTATAAAACATCACCACCCCAAACATCAGGCATTAAACCATATTCACTTAATTCTGTCATCACACGCTCAGGATTAGCACCTGACTTATCAATTTTATTAATCGCCACCATAATCGGCACATTGGCCTCTTTAGCATGATCAATTGCTTCTTTCGTTTGTGGCATAATACCATCATCAGCCGCCACTAAAATAATTACAATATCCGTAACTTGCGCCCCGCGTGCTCGCATTTGCGTGAAAGCCGCGTGACCAGGCGTATCAATAAAAGTTATTTTACCTTTTTTATAATTAACCTGATAAGCACTAATCGCTTGCGTTATCCCACCTGCTTCACCACTGGCAATATTAGCTTTGCGAATTGTATCAAGTAAAGTTGTTTTTCCATGATCAACATGCCCCATAATTGTTACTACTGGGGGGCGCGGTTTTAAATCTTTTTCTTCATCGCGAACTTCAAACTCTTCAAAATTCGCAATATCAAGCGAACTTTCTTTTTTTAATTCTTTTTCATATTCGGAAGCAATAATCTCCGCTGTTTCATAATCTAAATTATTATTAACATTCGCCATAATACCTAATGTAAATAACTTTTTTATTACTTCATTAGCAGGAACAGCTAAATTATCAGCAAATTCTCGAACAGTAATATTATCACGATAAACTACTATTTTCTCTTCATTTAAAGCAACATTTTTTTGTAATGTTTCCTTTTTTTCCTTACTTTTTTTAATATTTTTTCGTTTGCTTTCTTTTTCCATAAAATAATTTTCTAAATCCGTAATATCATCACCATTTAAAATACTATTTTGATTAGTAATATATTCCATTTCTAAATCAGCACATGCTTTTAAAATTTCATCCGCTGATTTATTGATCTTTTTTGCATAATCTACTACTTTTATCAACACAAACACCTCCTTTTATAATAACGTCTTTAACTCCTCATAAATCTTATCGGGCACGGGAACGGCCAAATGCTTTTCCAATATTTTCGATTGCTGGGCTTTTTCAATAACAGCTAAATCTTTTTGCAAATAAGCCCCGCGACCATTGGCTTTTCCTTTTAAATCAACTATAATTTCTTCTTCCGGGGTGCGAACAATTCGAAACAAATCAAATTTAGGACATTTTAATTTGCTTTGTACACAAATTCGCATTGGTATTTTTTTTGTTTTCAAAAAAATCACCTCTATTCCATAATAATATTAATGCCCTCTTCTTGGGCTTGGGATTGCGATTTTATATCGATGCGATGTTTTGTTAAGCGCGAAGCTAAACGCACATTAGCACCTTTTTTCCCAATCGCCAATGAAAAATCATCATCACCAACAACAACCATTGCCTGACTTTCATCTGTTATAAACACTTGCAGATTTCTAGCAGGTGATAAAGCATTTTTAATAAATTCTGCGGCATCTTTTTCATAACGAACAACATCTATTTTCTCACCATTTAATTCTTCAATTATTTTTAAAATGCGACTTCCTTTTTCACCAATACAAGAACCAACCGCCTCAACAGTCGCCATTTCTGAATAAACGGCAATTTTTGTGCGCACGCCTGGTTCGCGAGCGATGTTATGAATTAAAATAATACCATCATTAACTTCTGGCACTTCTAATTCAAACAACCTTTTAACAAAACCATAATGATTACGAGAAAGTAATATTAAAGTTCCTTTTGTCCCCATTTCAACTTTGGTAATATATGTTTTAATAGTTTTGTTCATGGGAATTTCTTCACCAGGAATTACTTCTGTTTTGGGCAAAATTCCTTGCACTTTTCCTAAATCAATATAATAATTACGAGTATCCTCCATCGCAACACGACCAACTACTAACTCGCCTTCTTTTTCGCCATATTCAGTATTAATAACATCTCGTTCTGCTTCTCTAATTTTTTGAATAACTACTTGCTTAGCAGTTGCCGCCGCAACTCTGCCAAAATCTTTTGGTGTTACCTCTTCTTCAATTGTTTCACCAATTTTAATATCTGGTTTTATTTTTATTGCCTCCTCTAATGTTAAATGAATTCGCTCATCAAAATTAAGCGGTTTTTTTTCTTTTAATTCGCCACCATCTTCACTATATCCTACCACCACCTCAACCTCTTCATTAGGATCAACAACTGTTTTATAAGAAAAAACCTTTATTTCCCCAGTATCACGATTAATATCAACGCGCACATTAGCAAGCGCTTGATAATTTTTTTTATAAGCTGATGTTAATGCTAATTCCATTGTTTCATAAATTGTTTCAGCACTAATTCCTTTCTCGGCTACTAAATTGTCAATCGCCTCTTTAAAAGCTTGAATGTCCATATTTATTCCTCCGTTCCTTTACTACACACATCTAAAATATAAGATGTTATAAACAAATCTTCGTTTTCATCCAAAATTGGATTAATTAAATTAGCAACTTTTACACAATCTTCAACCGATATTTCATTATCACTATCAATAATAACTTGCAACAAAAGATTTCCTTCTTCTTCTAAAATATTAATATCATAAAGTTGAAATCCCTCCTGTGTAATAGTTGGTTCAATTAATGTTTTTAATTTATCAAAATCAGTTACTAAATTTTTACTCATAATCTACTCCTCCCGAAATGAAAGAGTGGCTACACCACTCTTGAACAACTACATTATAACACGAAAAATAATATTTTCAAACCATAAATAATATTATTAATCTTTTTACAAAAAAACATACAAAATAATTACCTTTTTTTGTATATTTTTTATTATTTAATTTGTAATTTTATAATTTATTAACCATAATTAATCTAAAAGACAACGAAGCGAAATAGCATCTGCCGGTGTATCTTGATCACGATAAACTGAAGGAAAACCTGTCCCCATAGAACGATACCAAACGCCATCTTCAACATTAGCTGAAGAAGTCCACCAACGAGCTTGATCGCCTTCGTGAACCAAGGTGCCAAATTGATAACCACGCAGCCCTGCAGGTAGACCATCAAAACCTGATTCATTGGTGCCATCCCAATCATTTTCACTTTTCAATTTAGCGCCTACATTTTCTGTTTCCCCACGCAATCCAATAGTATTTACTTCACTTTCTGACATACCTAATGCCAATTCTAATTCTTGCCACTCTTCATCAGTTGGCACATGCCAACCAGTAGGACATAAACCTTGATCACCTGCTAAATCATCCGGTTCAGAAGGATTATTACCATCCCAATTCATTGCTGCATCCCATTGATACAACACCTCTTCACCCCAACTCATGTCATGCGTTCGACATGCATTATATGGTTGGTGCGATGACCACTCTTGATTTAAACAATTATTACCTGTGTATGCTAAATTTTTATCCATCCAACATTGATCACCTATTTGAACAGTACCATACTCCTTATCATCTCTACTATCAATTAATGTATCTCCGCAAGAAAATCCTGATGATTCAAAATTTGCGGTCACGCTTTTATTACTTGTTACACTACTAAATGTATACTCCGTATTTGTTCCACTTGCATCACCTGTCCATTCATCAAATTCATATCCCTCATCTGGTAATGCCGTCACCGTCGCACTACTACCATGATTAATTGATACATCACAATCACCAACAACAGAACCACTACCACTACCTACTGAACAAGAAATCACATATGTATTAATTGTAAAATTAGCTTTTATGGTTATATCTTCTCTTACATCATCACAAATACCAGTTGATAATGAAAAACTACCATAACACTCGCCACTTTCCAAAGTATAATTATTAAATGTATAACCGGTATTGGCATTTGGAATTGTTCCGCTATTGGCATCACTCCAGTCAACTATTTCCGAAGTTGGATTAGCACTACCACCACTAGAGGATGTATATGTTACAGTGTACTCATTTACCGTAAAATTAGCTTGAATAGTCATATTACCACTAATATTTGTTAAAGCTCCCGTACTCGAATCTAAAACACCATTACTAGCATTTTCAATTGCTTCAAAATCAACAAAACTATAACCCTCTTCTACCGTATACCCAGGCTCATCAGCACTACTACCATGTGTCACAGTGCGATAACTTATATTAACATCACCACCTTCACTAGCTGTATAATTTATCGTATAAGTATTTGGCGTAAAATTTGCATGAATGGTTATTTCTTCCTCAATGCTACTACAAACACCCGTTGCACTAGCAAAATTACCGGCACAAGCCCCTTCATCAATAGTGAAATTACCAAACTCATGACCTTCATCAATACTTATATCTGGTGCTTCATTTTGTTCACCATATATTACTATTTCACTACTTGCCGAAGTAATTGAACCGCCAGAACCACTAGTATATGTAACCACATAAACTTCTGGAGCAATTTCTTCATCAATTTCATTTACAACACTTCCATCAATCCTCACATAAAAAATATAATCAACTCCCGATGTCAAATCTTCAAAAACATTACTTGACTGCCACGTTTCACCATCAATACTATATTCAAAATCACCACCACTATATAATGGTAGCGTTGCCACTAACTCCTCATTTTCATTTATTGACCAAGTAACAGTACCAACAAAATCTGTCACATCACAATCTTCTTCCATTTCCTCTAATAAAGTGACAGTTGTTTCACTACTATCAAATGCTTTTTGAATGCACCACGTGCCATCTTCAATTCCCATTGCTACTTTTCCATCTTGCCGAATAATAATACGACCATTATTAGGCGGTTTCCCATAAAATTTCAACTTATCTTCACTAGTTTGCTCGCCATTTTCAAAAGTGTATTCACTAGCCTTTAAAATTTCTTGCATCATATATTCATTTTCAGCTGTCTTTACTAACCCTTGGGCGCTTACTTCAAATGCTCTTTTTCGCGCATCATTAATGACATTTAAGACAATGGGCATGGCAATTAATAAAATAATTGCCAATATTACAATCACTGCTAATAATTCAATTAAAGTAAAACCCCTATTTTTCACAAAAAACATTTTTTTCTTCATAAATATTTCTCCTTTTAAATTTTTTTAACAAAAAAGAAAACAGTCCCTAAGCACCATTTTTCTTATTCAGCATAAATATTTTGATATTCTTCTTCAAAAATATCATATTCCTTGCCCCGTAAAGGACAGTTTTTAGCATCAAAATCCTCATGAATTTGATTTGCTAGTGTTTCTAATTCATCATAATCATATTCATCGTTTAACTCATCATAACGATCATTTTCAAAATCTACCCCAACAAACATTTCACCATTATTAATAAATAGTTGCACATGATCATCTTCATGCATATAGGTAAAAACATTCGAACTTAAATTCCAAACTAAATAGTTATCATCATCACTTGTAAAAATTGTGCCATTAGTTTGACTCCAACCTTCTTCTTTTAAAACTGTCCGTATATAATCTTCGCAAGTTATTGATTCAGTTACTTCATTTTCTTCTTCCACTTCGCCATTCCAAGTGCAACCTATTATCAAAAACGTCAGGCCCACCGCTGTAACAATTTTAAACATTAATTTCCCTCATTTCCCTCCCTACCCTACAATAACCATTTTAACATTACTTGTAAATTTTAACAAGAATTTTTCTCCAAAAAAAATTACGGTGTAAAATTGCGTTAAGCAATAAATTATTAAAGGCCTTCTACACTTGCAAGCTTCAAAGACATATTCAATTAATTTTTTTTTCATGTTATAATAAAAAAAGAAAAGAAAGGAAGAATATATGCATACAAACAAATTTTTAAATGCCACCCTTGGTATTAGTGTTATTATTTTATTTTTCATTTTATTAAGTTACCAATCACTACTAATAGAACAACTAAATCGTTTCCAACTATCAAATATATTAATTAACTTTATCGCCGGTTTTTCTTTCGTTTGCATCATTATATTTATCGGCTTATTTTTTAAAAACAAATTACAACAAGATTGGCATGATTTAAAACAAAATCATCGCCATTATTTTAAAAAATATCTCCCTTACTGGTTAATCGCCCTTGCTTTAATGATGATTAGTAA
The DNA here is from genome assembly GCA_003559495.1 of Mollicutes bacterium. Classification (GTDB taxonomy): domain Bacteria; phylum Bacillota_I; class Bacilli_A; order RF39; family UBA660; genus CSSED10-109M. The sequence goes on along the minus strand of PWLE01000010.1, from coordinate 2,119 downwards.
TTTCTTTTTGTTTTTTGTTGTTACAGAAGGAGATATTGCTGAAAATGAGCAACTAATTCGCGAATCTTTTCAAAAAGCGCCTATTTTTGTTTATTTCTCGGCTGTCATTATTGCGCCTATTTTAGAAGAATTAGTATTTCGCGGAGCCTTTTATTATATTTTTCAAAATAAATGGCTTTTTGTTATTATTTCTAGTCTTGCCTTTGGGGCGGTTCATATTTTAGGTGCCAGTGACTTAACACAATTATTATTTATTATTCCTTATGCTATTCCTGGTTTTGCTTTTGCCTTAGCTCTTTACTATAGTAAAAATCTTTATGTCCCAATTGCTCTACATTTTATCCACAATGGCATTATTATCGCTCTGCAAATTTTTGTTATTATGATTGGAGGCGATGTTCTCATATGAAAAACCCTTTTCTATTTTTAATGATTTTTTTAGCATTTTTACTTTTAATCATTTTTCTCTATAGCAGGTTTATTGGCACTCGCGGTTTATACGTAAAAGAATATACTATTAGCAACCAACAACTGCCTATTCATTTTCATGGCCTTAAAATTATTCATCTATCTGATTTGCATTTTGGTGATTTTATTAATGAAGAAAAAATGAAAAAAATTATTGAAAAAGTTAATTTAATAAATCCTGATATCATTGTTTTCACTGGTGATTTAATTGAAAATGATTTAAACAAAAATGAAAAAGAAATATTAACAAATTCCTTAAAAGAATTAGATGCTCGGCTTGGAAAATATGCTGTGGGGGGCAATCATGATCTGGAATATGATTATTGGCAAGATATTATCGAAGATGGTGGTTTTCAAAATATTGAAGAAAAAACAGCCTTAATTTATGACCAAGCAAAAAAGCCAATTTTAATTTATGGTTTAAGTCCTAATTTAAATAATGACCAAACACCACAACAAAAATTAGCTAATTTTAATAAAAGTTTAGAAGAAAATCCTGATTTAAAAAACACTTATAAGATTTTACTAATGCATGAGCCTGATTTTGTTGATGACTTTGATTTTCAAAATTTTAATTTAATATTAGCAGGCCATTCCCACCGGGGTCAAATACGCCTTCCTTTTCTAGGCCCCCTACTTTTACCAAAAGGAGCAACTAAATATTACGATGAATTTTATCAATTAGAAAAAACCAAATTATATATTTCCAGTGGCATTGGTAATTCACAAGTTAATCTTCGCCTTTTTAATCGGCCATCTTTTAACTTTTATCGCATTATTAATTAAAAACCTTGCTTTTTTTTATTATTATGCTAGAATAATGTTCATAAAACAAAGAAAGGGGAAATTTATGGAAAACAAAAATCCAATTATTGAAGTTTTAAATAATGGTTGGGGCGATGATTTGCCAAATTATAGTAAACTGACTATCAATCACTTGGCGAAACAAATGATACCTGACTTGCATGCCATAGCACATAATATTCAACTAGAAACTAATACCGATTACACAACAGAAGAATTAGTTAATATGGGGTATATCAGTTTAGTGTATTTGATTACCGCCGGCAACAAATTAAACTTTGATCGTGACGAGTTACTTGCCTATACCAGCAGTTTTTTAAATGATCTTGTTGTTGAAGAAACAAAATTAACAGAACACGAACCACTTTTAGAATGTGATAGTCAAGACTGTCTTGGCAAAGAATGCCCAAGCAAAATATGTAATTCTATTATTCCAAAAGATATCACAGAAGAAAAAAATGATGATAATTATGATTTCTTTAACAAAAAAGAGTTTAAACAAAAAACAAAAATTTTCATCTTTGAATTTTATCAAAAAAAGCAACTTAACTAGTTGCTTTTTTTATTTTAAATACAAACAAATTTAAGGACTTGTTACACTATCATCAGTAGGATCATAATTTTTATCATAACCACCCCAACGAATGATGACTATACCACTACCTCCAGTCCCTCCATTTGACCCTCCTCCGCCACCTAAATAATCTTGACCATCTTCTCCTCTTCCACCACCACCACCTAAACCAGGTTCCCCTGGAGTTCTTCCGCTACTTGCTCCACCAGCGCCACCACCACTATAATATTGACCAAAATACATCAATCCATCTCCTCCGTCACCACCAATTGT
>PWLE01000033.1 GCA_003559495.1 Mollicutes bacterium | reverse complement strand
TATTTACAACAAGAAGAAGTTTTTAATGAATTGCAAACTTCTTTAACAGCAAAGATGGACAAACTAGATAATTTAGAAGTGAAAAGCCAAAGTGGTTTTGTTCAACCAGAGCCTTTAATTATGAACGAAAAGAATGAAAAAATTGTTGTTTCTTTGGGAAAGGAACAAGATGGAGATTATCGTCATTTTTTACTAGTAGAAATGCTTGCTAGCGAAATGAAAAATAACTCACCAGCATTAACAAAAGGCTTAGCTTCATTGTTAGTTAATAATAGTAATGGTAATTTGGATAATTTTGCTTTAGTTGAAGAAGAGAACATTTTAAATTTATTATCAAATTGTTATGGATTAGAACGAGTCGTTGATTTTGTTGTTAATGATAAAACTGGTTTTTTACCAAATGAAGTTAAAGATGTTAAAAAAATTATTGAGTTATTAGATTATAATTATCATTATCGCAAGAAAAGCAAGAAAAGTAATTATGCGCAGACGCAAAAAGCAATTATTGATGCTTTTTTGAAAAAAGAAAATATAACACCCGAGGAACTAGAAAATTTTCAATTATGTTTGTGTAGTGATCCAAGTTATATTAGTGAAACCGGTTTAGAGTATCCAGAGTTAGAATCAGTTGAAGAATATTTTCAAAATGCCGCTGCTAATATGAGTTTGGAAGATGTGGAAAAAATAAAACTTAGCTAAGCTAAGTTTTTTTATTCAACTAATTTTTTATGCATTAGTTTTTGATAATTATAATAAGCCATTTCTTCAAATTCAAATTCAATTGGTTGGAAAGTAAAAAAAGGATATTTAAACAAAACTAATTGTTTAAGGAAAAATTCTAAAAATAAAGGGTTTTTGGCAAAAATAGGTCCGAAAACTTTGGGGGCGAAAAAATTAATATAATGAATTCCTTGTTGTGAGTTTTTGAAAAAAGGATATTTTGTTTCGATAATATCTTTTTTTTGATTTAAAAGTCCGATAATTCCTTTGCCAACAAAATCAGTTTCTAAAATTACTTCTTGAAAAGGTTTTTCAGCTGTTTGTTCTTCAAAATCAAAAATGCCAATGCCTTTTTTCCCGAAAAGTTCCAATGAGTTACCAGTGACCAAAAAGAATTTATGGTTTTCAATTGCTTGATGAATTGTTTGTTGATGTTTTTGCAAATGTTTTAAGGCAATTCGGAGATGGTTTTCGGTTCCGCCACCAATATAAAATAAATCATAGGATTCTCCGATAATATTATCAGTAGTTGTTAAAAGCACTAATTCAACTTTAATGTTTTGTTTTTCCAGTTGTTGTTTTAAAATTTTTATATTGCCATTTTCACCATTTAAATTTAATAGATCGTAATATAAATAAGCAATTTTAATAGTCATCTTATCATTTCCCTTTCTTTTTGAATTTTTTTGTTAAATTATCACAAGTTAAAAAATAAATGTTTTCACTAGTATACTCATCAAGATTTTTTAAAAATTTTTGCTCATTTTTAATAATGGTAATTCGATCAGGATTAAAATTAGCATATTTTAAGCGAAGGGCGATATCATAAGCGTATTTTTCTAAGCAAATAATATTTTTTATATAATCATTGTTAATTAATTCAAATTTAACATCCCAAAGCCAAGAAACATCATTTTCAATATATTCGTTACTTAACCTTTGATAGCCTATTACAAGTGTAATTGGTGTTTTTTGTTTGCTAATGTAATCTAATATATGATAGTAGGAAACAGGATTGGTTGTTTTAGTTGGCGGGAAGAAAAAATTTTTATTGTGGTGTTGATATTTTTCAATTGTAATATCTTTGATATTATTTAAATGATTGATAATTTTTTCGTTATCGATTAAAACTTGTTCTTTTAAAAGAGTATAGGTGGCTGCTAAATTATAAACATGATATAAAACAGGTTCGCTAAGTTTTATTTTTTGTTGATTAATAAGACAAGTTTCTTGATTATCAATTGTAACAGGATATTGTGGCGTGGGGCGGGTATAATGATTTTGAGGACAGTGATAATGACCAATATTATTATAGAAGATTTTTTCATAAATTAATTTTGTATCACAAATAGGACAGTAGAGAAAATCTAGATTATCATCATAATCTAAGGTAGTGTTTTGATTGTTAAAATTATTTTCAATACCAAAGTAAGTTATATTACCTTTATAATGAAGACTTAAACTAAAAACTAAGGGATCATCGGCGTTTAAAATAAGCTTCGTGGGCTCTTTAATATTGTTTTTAATTTTTATAAAAGTTTCTTCAAAGTGGCCGGTTATCATTGATTGTTCGCGTGATAAGTTAGTAACTATGAGGTGGCTAGGGGTTAGTTTTGATAAAATATTTTCTAAAGCAAGAGTATCAACTTTTAAAACAAGGATATTAGGTTTTATTTTTCCAAATAAGTTGCTGTTTTTAATTAAATAGGTTAAGACGCCGAGATAATGGTTTGAACTAAAAGCGTTTTCAGCAACGTTATATCCTTCTTTAGTATATATTTGATAAATATTATTAGCAACGGCTGATTTAATGTTCGTACCACTAACAAAAATAGTATTTTGCGGGAGAGTGAAATAACTAATAATAGCGCGATCTAATTTAAGAGCAATAAGGCCAGGCAAATCACTGTTTTTTTGTATTTTAAAAAGGATGAAGGCGATTATTTTTGTTAAAATTAAAATTAGAATTCTTTTCATATTTCCTCCCTAATAGTTAATTAAATTATATCATATATAATAACAAGAACAAAAAGAAAAAGATTGAATCTTTTGTAAAAAAGTAGTAAAATTAAACTATTGGAGGCGATTGTCAGTGTTTCTGGAAACAATTATTTTAGTGTTTAAACAAATTTGGCCGATGCTAGTTATTTTATCGGTTGTTTTAATCTCGATTAGAATTACTGATATTATTATAAATAAAAAAAAATTCAATTTGTTTAATGACATTATTAGTTTTGTTTTTTTAGTATATGTGTTAATGATATTTCATGTTGTTACTTTTCATGATGTTGATTGGTCAACTTATAATTTAAATTTTTTCCGTGAAATATTACGTTATGAAGTTGGTAGTTCCTTGTTTTTTCGTAATATTTTAGGTAATATAGTCATGTTTATTCCTTTTGGACTATATTTAACATATTATTTTAAATTAAAAAAACCATATTTGGTTTTATTATTAGGTTTCATTTTATCTTTAAGCATTGAAATAACGCAATTTTTTATTGGTCGCGTTTTTGATGTTGATGATATTCTTTTAAATGTTATTGGAGCGGGGGTTGGTTTTTATATTTATGATATTGGCAGAAGGATTGCCGGAAGGAAGTGCTTAAAATGATAAAAATTAATAATTTAACGAAGGAAGATTTAAAGGAGTTTGAATTAGAAAAATTAATAAATTTTGCCGTTGCTTTTGAAGAGTTAGATAATGTGAGTTTTAGTGTTGTTTTAGTTAATGATGAACAAATGAGAGGTTTAAATTATCAATATCGGCAAAAAAATAAAACCACCGATGTTTTAGCATTTGCATTAGAAAATAAAGAAGATCAAATAAACCCGCCCATTCGTTTATTGGGTGATATTTATATATCAGTTCCGCAAGCAAAAAAACAAGCTACGGAAGCCGGGTGTGAGTTAATAGAAGAATTGGCAAATTTAATGTTGCATGGCTTTTATCATTTGTTGGGATGGACCCATGAAAATGAGAAAGATAAAGAAATTATGTTTCAAAAACAAAAGGAGGTTTTGATGAAATATGGTATTTCGAAATGAGACAAAAAAGAAAGGAATTAGGCGTTTTTTGCTATCTTTTAAATATTCGATTCAGGGACTGAAGATAGCGTATCGTGATGAACAAAGTATGTGGATTCATTTAGTAATTACTACGGCTGCTGTTATCGCTGGATTTTGGCTTGATATTAGTGCTATGGAATGGTTAATTGTTGTTATTTTGATTGTTTTAGTATTAGGAGCTGAATTGATTAACACAGCGATTGAAGCGGTAGTGGATTTAGCATCGCCTGAATATCATGAATTAGCAAAATATGCGAAAGATTTAGCTTCCGCCTCGGTTTTTATTTATTCAATGTTGTCTTTAATTGGCGGCGGCATTATTTTTATTCCTAAAATTATTGAACTATTATTTTAAATAGGAGGGAAAATGGAAAATTTAAGAGAAATTATAAAAAATGCTTATGCACCTTATTCTGATTTTCGGGTAGCAGCTTGCGTGACATTACAAAATGGTCAGAAATTTTATGGTGTTAATGTTGAAAATGCTTCTTTTGGGGGCACTATTTGTGCGGAAAGAAATGCTATAAATAGTGCTGTTAAAGCGGGCTATCGCAAAGGTGATTTTGCTTCTTTAACGGTTTTGGTTGAAAAACCACAAGTTTCGTTTCCTTGTTTTTTATGTCGGCAAAGTATTGTTGAATTTTTTGATCCGTTTTGTGACTTAATTTTAATGGCTGATGGTGAAACGCGACATTATAAAATGAGTGATATTATTGTTAATCCATTTACAAAAAAGGATTTGTCATGAAATCAGGGTTTGTAGCAATTGTTGGTCGTCCGAATGTTGGTAAATCAACTTTTTTAAATAATTTTTTAGCTAGTAAAGTGGCGATTATTTCTGATAAGCCAGGAACGACACGCCATTTTATTCATGGTGTTTATCATGAAGAAGATTATCAAATTGTTTTTGTTGATACACCAGGAATTCATAAGCCAAAGCATCAATTAGGCGAAGTTTTAAACCAAACGGCTTATCAAAGTTTAAAAGAGGCGGATGTTGTTTTCTTTTTAGTTGATGCTAGTGCGAAATTAGGAAAAGGGGATCAACGAATTATTGATGTTTTGAAGCAAAAAAATAGACCAGTTATTTTAGGACTTAATAAAATTGACAAGATAAAAAAAGATGAAATTTTGTTAAAGATTGATGAGTATCAAAAGTTATATGATTTTGCGGCGATAATTCCTATTTCGGGATTAAAAAAAGAAAACTTTGATAGTTTTTTGCAAGTTGTTAAACAGCATCTAAATGATGATATTCCTTATTATCCAAAAGAGCAAGTAACGAATCGTTCATTAGAATTTATGGTTGGGGAAATAATTAGGGAGAAGGTTTTGTTTTTAACAAAAGAAGAAGTTCCTCATAGTATTACCTGTTTAGTAGAAAATATGCGTAAGACACAAAATAAAACGATTATTGATGCTTTGATTATTGTTGATCGCACTTCATTAAAAAAAATAATATTAGGGCGTCAAGGAGCGATGATTAAAAAAATTGGAACTTTAGCGCGTGAGGAAATTGAAGCTTTATTAAATGATAAAGTTTATTTGCAATTATATGTAAAAGTGATTAAAAAATGGCGCGAAAAAAAGGATAAATTAAAGGAACTGGGCTATGGCGGAAATTAAGAAAGTATCCGGTATTATTATAAGTGATTTTGATTATGGTGAAAGTAGTCGAATTTTAAATCTTTTAACGGCTGATTATGGTATAATCGGCGTTATCGCCAAAGGAAGTCGTAATATTAAAAGTCCTTTTTGTAATGTTAGCCAAAAATTAACTTATGGTAATTTTTATCTTTATTATAAAGAAAAAAAATTATCGATTTTAAAGGAAGTTGATTTAATTGATAGTTTCTTTGGCATTCGCAATGATATTATTAAAATTAGTTATGCATTATTTATTTTAGATTTAGCGGAACAAGTATACAAGGAAAGTAAAGAAAAGGATATTTTAAAGCAAGTACTTAATGCTTTAGAAAAAATTGCGGCTGGTTTTGATCCTTTGGTAGTAACTTTAATATTAAAATTACGTTTTTTAAATTATTTAGGGGTGGCACCAGTAGTTGATAATTGTGTTTTGTGTCAAAGTGTCAAAGGAATAAAAACATTATCAGTGCGTCGTGGTGGTTATGTTTGTTATCAATGTTATGAAGATGAGGACATATATGATAAAAAAACAATTAAAATGTTACGAATGCTTTGTTATGTTGATATAAAAAAAATAAGTAAAATTAATATTCAAGCGAATGTAAAAAAAGAAATTAATAAATTTTTAGAGCAATATTATCGTGATTATACGGGAATTTTTATGCGTAGTGATGAGTTTTTAAATAAAATAAGTGAATTAGAATAAAGTAATTTTTAATTGACAAAAATAAAAAAAAGTTTTATAGTAGCTGTTATATTGCATGGAGTTATTGTGTGAAACTATAAAAAATTTTGGGGCTTGGGAGTTATAAAACATTTTGCAATAGAGCATCATTTGGTTTTTATAAAGAGTTTTTTAACAGTAATTAATATCTTTTATTAATTGACAAGTTAAAGAGTTTGTAGTATACTTTGTTTATGATTTATCAAATAATGCGTTGAAGAGGTTGGCAACTCCGAGCAATATGTAAAAAGAGATTCTTTTAGAATAAGTAGGGTGGAACCGCGGGAATTGTCTCGTCCTTACAATTGTTCTAGAAGTTTTTTTAATAAAGAGAAAAAAATAAGGAGGATTAATATGAAGTTTGAAAAAATTGTTAATTATGCTAAACAATATGGTTTTGTTTTTCAAGGAAGTGAAATTTATGGAGGTCTTGCTAATACATGGGATTACGGACCTTTAGGAGTAGAACTGAAAAACAATATTAAAAAGGCTTGGTGGCAAAAATTTATTCAAGAAAATACTTATAATGTTGGTATGGACGCCGCAATTTTAATGAATCCAACTACTTGGGAAGCAAGTGGTCATTTAAGTGGTTTTAGTGATCCACTAACAGATTGTCGCAAGTGTAAAACACGTCATCGTGCTGATCATTTAATTACTAATAAGCATGATGTGGAAGTCGATGGTTGGTCGAATGCGAAAATGTTAGATTTTATAAAAGAAAAAGAAATAAAATGTCCGGCTTGTGGGGATGCTAGTTTCACCGATATTAGGCAATTTAATTTAATGTTTAAAACTTTTCAAGGTGTTACCGAAGAAAAGGCAAATACAATATTTTTACGTCCTGAAACAGCACAAGGAATTTTTGTTAATTTCTTAAATGTGCAGCGAACAATGCGTTTGAAAGTTCCGTTTGGCATTGGTCAAATTGGAAAAAGTTTTCGTAATGAAATTACGCCGGGTAATTTTATTTTTCGAACGCGTGAATTTGAACAAATGGAATTAGAGTTTTTTTGCCAACCAGGAAGTGAAAAAGAGTGGTTTCAATATTGGAAGGATTTTTGTTATAATTGGTTGTTAGAATTAGGTTTGAAAAAAGAAAATATTAATTTGCGTGACCATAGTAAAGATGAACTAAGTCATTATAGTGATGCAACAACTGATATTGATTATCAATATCCTTTTGGTTTAGAAGAATTGTGGGGGATTGCTTCTAGGACGGATTATGATTTGAAAAAACATCAGGAATTTTCAAAGCAAAGTATGGAATATTTTGATCCCGAAACAGAAAAAAAATACATTCCATATGTTATTGAACCGAGTTTAGGAGCAGATCGGATGTTTTTAGCATTTCTTTGTGATGCTTTTTATGAAGAAAAATTAGCGGAAGAAACGCGCTTAGTATTAAAAATACATCCCTTTTTGGCGCCTTATAAAGTTGCTGTTTTGCCCCTTATGAAAAAGAATCATAGTGAAAAAGCTTTTGAAATTTATCAAAAATTAGCAAAAAGTTTTATGACTTCTTATGATGAAACAGGTAATATTGGCAGAAGATATCGTCGTGCTGATGCGATTGGAACGCCAATGGCGGTTACTATTGATGATGAGACGCTAAATAATAATACAGTAACAATTCGTGATCGTGATACAATGTCGCAAGAAACCATTGCTATCGATGAAATTGAGGCTTATGTGCAAGAAAAAATAAAATATTAGTGAAGTTTTTTGACTGCGAAAAGTGTTAATTATAAAAAATTATTTCTTTTTCTTATTTTTTATGGTAAAATTAAAATAATTAAAGATTTAGGAGGGTAAGATGGGATTTTTTAAAGATTTATTAAAAGGTGAAGAATCTGATTTGCATTCACCTGATAATATTGCGGATGGTTATTATACTGTAACACCAGAGCAAGTATTAGAAGAAGAAGATGGTGGCAAAATGATATTGCTCGAGCCCCGTGCTTTTTCGGAAGCGCAACAAATTGCTGATTATATTCGCAGTCGTAATACGGTTGTTGTTAATTTAAAGCGGGTGACTCCAGAACAAGCGAAACGTATTATTGATTTTTTAAGTGGTACTATTTATGCTGTTAGTGGCAATATTCAAAAAATTGGTGGTGGTATTTTCTTATGTACTCCTAATAATATTAATATTCAAGGGAAAATTACTGATGATTCTGACGGCAAGGGAATTCATGATAATAAAGACCTTGACGTGGAATGGTAATTAGTGTGATAAATTAAAAATCAAAAGAGGTGAAGTATGGAGAAGTTTAATCGAACTCTTCGCGGTTATGATCCGGCGGAAGTTAATAAATTTTTAGATCAAGTTATTAATCAAGTAGAAGTAATTATAGAAGATGTTAAAAAAAAGGATCAAAAAATTGCGCAATTAGAAGAGACCGAGAAACAATTGCAAAAAGCAAACCAAGATTTACAAGAAAAAACACAACATTATGAACGTTTGGAAAGCACTTTAAACCAAGCGATTTTAATGGCTCAAAAAACCTCTGAGAAGATGAAAAGTTCGGCAATTCGAGAAAGTGAAGTAATTATTAGCGATGCTAAAAATAATGCTAGCCGGATTGTTAATGAAGCGCTTTTAAAAGCCGAAAAAGTTGAAAGAGATGCTGATAGTTTAAGAAGAAACATTAAAATATTTAAGCGTCGTTTAAAAGATGTCGTGGAATCACAAATAGAAATTATTGATGATATAGAAAAAATTGAATTATAAAACAAATGACGAAGACGTTATATTAAATTTGTTTTCAAGAGAGTTAGTAGTTGCTGAAAACTAACAAACAAGTAATATGTGGATCACTTCTGATGTTTTTTATTGATAAGGTAAAAACGGTAACGCGTTATAGTACAGAGTGTGTAGAGTCTATAAAATAAGGTGGTACCGCGGGTAATACTCGTCCTTACAAAGGAGGAGTTTTTTTATTAAAGAGAGGATGATAATAAATGGAATATAAAGAGACGTTATTAATGCCACAAACTGATTTTAAAATGAAGGGAAATCTTCCTGAAAATGAAAGTATAATGCGGCAAAAATGGCATGATATGAATTTATACGATTTACTTTGGCATAAAAATGCTATAAATGAACCTTTTGTGCTTCATGATGGACCGCCATATGCTAATGGTGATATTCATATTGGCCATGCCCTAAATAAAATTTTGAAGGATTTTATTAATCGTTATAAAATGTTGTGTGGTTATCAAACTATTTATGTTCCAGGGTTTGATGTTCACGGCCTGCCCATTGAAACAGCGGTTACAAAACAAGGGGTTGATCGCAAAAAAATAGGTAAAAGCGAATTTCGTAAGCATTGTGAAAATTTTGCTAATGAGCAAATTAAAAATCAAATGGAACAGTTTAAAATGTTAAATATTATTGGTGAGTGGGATAACTCTTATGCCACTATGGAAAAAAGTTTTGAAGCAAAACAAATTGAAGTTTTTGCTGAAATGATGAAAAAAGATTTAATATTTAAAGGATTAAAACCAGTTTATTGGTCACCTAGTAGTGAGTCAGCTTTAGCAGAAGCAGAAATTGAATATCAAGATCGTGAAGATTATTCAATTTATGTTAGTTTTCAGATTGTTGATGGTAAAAATGTCTTGCAAAAAGATGACCAACTTGTTATTTGGACGACGACACCTTGGACAATTCCCGGTAACTTAGCAATTGCGGTGGCGGCGGAATTAAAATATGTCGCTGTCTCAGTTTCTAATAAGCGTTATGTGGTGGCTTTTGATTTATTAGAACAATTAGCAAAAATATTTAAGTGGCAGGATTATCAAATAGAACAAGAATTTTCGGGTTCTGACTTGGAAGGGGTTGTTTATCAACATTGTTTTATGGCGAAGGAATTACCTGTAATTGTTGGTGAACATGTTAATTTAAATGCTGGGACAGGTTTAGTTCATACCGCACCAGGTTATGGTGAAGAAGATTTTTATATTGGTCAAGAGTATGATTTAGGAATGGTTAATGGCGTTGATGATTATGGTGTGTTAACAGAAGCTTCCGGTGAATTTGTTGGTTTGTTTTATGAAGAAGCTAATGAAGCAATTGTGAAACGTTTACAAGAATTGAAAGCTTTGTTGCATGTTGAAAAAATTACGCATTCATATCCTCATGATTGGCGAACTAAAAAACCAGTAATTTTTCGTGCCACTGATCAATGGTTTTGTAGTATTGAAAAAATAAAGCCGGCTTTGTTAGAGGCAATTGAAAAAAATATTGCTTGGGATCCTAGTTGGGGCAAGTTAAGAATGTATAATATGATTAATGAAAGAAAAGATTGGTGTATTTCGCGGCAACGAGTGTGGGGAGTACCAATTCCAATTTTTTATAATGAAGATAATTCGCCAATTACTGATTATAAAGTAATGATGCATGTCGCTGATTTATTCCGTAAATATGGTTCTAATATTTGGTTTGAAAAAGAAGCAAATGAACTATTGCCCCCTGGTTATAGCAATAAAAAAAGTCCTAATAATAAGTTTACTAAAGAAACCGATATTATGGATGTTTGGTTTGACTCGGGGTCTTCACATACCGGCGTTTTATTAGCACGGGGTCTGCCTTATCCGGCTGATTTATATCTTGAAGGATCAGATCAATATCGTGGGTGGTTTAATTCTTCATTAATAACAAGTATCGCCGCCCACGGACAAGCACCTTACAAAGCAATTTTGTCACATGGCTTTGTTTTAGATGGCAAGGGCTATAAGATGAGTAAATCATTAGGTAATGTTGTTGATCCTTTAAAATTAATTAAAAAGAATGGCGCCGAAATTATTAGATTGTGGGTTGCTTCAACTGATTATCGTGAAGATGTGCGAATTAGTGAAGAGATGATTGAACAAATAAAAGAAAATTATCGTAAATTAAGAAACACATATCGTTTTATGCTTGGCAATATATTTGATTTTAATTTAAAAGAAGCCGTCCAGTATGAAAAAATGCCACTAGTTGATCAATATATGTTAGTGACATTTAATGACTTAATAAAACGTGTTAATATCGCGTATGAAAAAAATAATTTTCAAGATGTTTATCGTGATGTTAATAATTTTGTAAACTTTACATTATCAAATTTTTATCTTGACTTCACAAAGGACATTTTGTATATCGAAAAAGCTAATTCTTTTAAGCGAAGAAGTGTCCAAACAGTTATATATTACATTTTACATAAATTAGTCAGAATGATGGGTGTTATAACACCTTATACGAGTGAAGAAGTTTATTTAAAAATGCCAGATTGTGCGATGAAAAGTGTTCATTTGGAAAGTATGCCAAAGCCGGAAAATTATAAAAATAGTGACATAATTTTAGACAAATTTTCTAACTTTTTTGCTCTTAAGTCTGATATTTATAAAGCATTAGAAAAAGCGCGCATGGAAAAAGTGATTGGAAAAAGTTTAGAGGCAAAAGTTTTTGTTAATACGAGTGGTAAATATTTAGAAATTGCTGAGGAATTAGGCGAAAGTTTAAAACAAATTTTAATTGTTTCACAAGTAGAATTTACAAATAAAAAATTGGAAGAGTATCAAGTCTCACAAATAAAAGTGGAAAAATTTGCTGGCGTGCGTTGTGAACGTTGCTGGGCCTATTTTGAAGTAGATAATATGCAAGGTGATGTTTGTCAAAGATGCTATCGTATTGTTAAAAAGTAATATTTTCATAGTTTGGAAAAGAAACATTTTTAATCTGGAAAATGTCAATAATTAAAGGTTGTTTGTATAAATGTGCAAAAAACCTTTTTTTTATTTAAAAAAATTGTTATAATTTAGATGTAGGAAGGTAAAAAAGGAGGCAAGTATAATATGAAGAAGACAAAAATTATTGCAACAATCGGTCCTGCTAGTAATGATGAGGAAGTATTACGTGATTTAATTTTAGGAGGGATGGATGTTGCTCGACTTAATTTAACGCATGCGACACATGATTTTTGTCGCGATGTTATGGAAAAAATTAAAACATTATCGAAGGAATTAGAAAGAAACGTGGCTGTTTTATTAGATACGCAAGGACCTGATATTAGAATTGGTGATATAACTAAAGGATCGGCAAAGTTAATTAAAGGCGATAAAATTCGTATTTATAAAACATCAGTATTAGGTGATCGCACTAAATTTTCTTTAAATGATCCGAAAGTGATTGATGAAATTTTATCGGGTGCTCGTATTTATATTGATGACGGTCGGGTAGAATTAGAAGTAATTGAAAAAGGTGAGGGCTATTTAATTTGTGAAGTGAAAAACGAAGGTTATGTAGCATCGCGAAAAGGAGTAAGTATATGTGGCACGCCACGTCTACGCCCTTTTTTAAACAAAAAAGATAAAGAAGATATTGCGTTTGCTCATAAAATTGGTGCTGATTTTATTGCTGTTTCTTTTGTTTCTTCTCCAGATGATATATTAGAAGTAAATGATTTATTAATTACTTTAGGTGATGACAGAACAAGTATTATCGCTAAAATTGAAACTGAAAAAGGGGTTGAAAATGTTGAGGCAATCATTAATGAGTGTGATGGGATTATGATCGCCCGCGGTGATTTAGGTGTTGAAATTGACATGGAAAAAATACCTGGGATTCAAAAGAGAATAATTGATAAATGTATGGATAAAGGAAAAATAAGTATTGTTGCTACTGAACTGTTATCTTCGATGGAAGTAAAGGTGCGGCCTACCAGAGCAGAAGTTTCTGATGTTGCTAATGCCGTAATTGATGGTGTTGATAGCGTTATGTTGAGTGCCGAAACAGCTGTTGGACAACATCCGGGATTAGTTGTGGAAACAATGACTAAAATAATAAAAACGGCTGAGAAAAACATTAATCATGTTGATATGTTGGAAAAAGCGATGGCAAATGAAATTCCCGATGCCGTTGGTTTAATTGCTTTTAGTGTTGCTAATTGTATTAATCGTTTATCAGCGAGAGCGGTGATGGTAACAACGATAAGTGGCAATACGGCGCGTAAGTTAAGTCGCTATCGTCCAGCAAGTCCTATTTTTGCATTAAGTCCAAACGCCAATGTGGTTAAGAGTTTATCTTTGCATTTTGGTGTGATTCCAGTTTTGGTAAAAGAATTAAATAATTTTGATAAGATAACAAAAATGGCGATTGAAGTTGCTAATCAAAGAATGGAGCTAGTTAAAGGGGAGCGCATATTAATTACCGGTGGATATCCATTTAAAGAAAATAGTCCAACTAATTTTATGAAAATTGAAGAAATTTAAAAAGGGAGTGGCATAGCGTGTATAAACTAGGTGAACAATTTGTTTTTGATTATGAACAAGCAAAACCAAATCCAGAATGCGTTGTTCAAGGAAAAACATATCGTATTACAGTTTTGTCTGAAGCGTTAGTTCGACTTGAATATAATGCGGATGGCAAATTTGAAGATCGTCCGACGAAATTAGTTTATCGTCGTTATTTTGATAAGCCTGAATTTAAACTTCGCGAAGATAGTAATTATTTGGAAATTACGACTAAATATTTTAAATTAGATTATAAAAAAGAAAAGCCTTTTTTTGGTGGTAAGGTAGCGCCCAGTGCTAATTTAGGAATTATGTTGCCGCGCAATGAAAAAACATGGTATTATCAGCATCCGGAGGTGCGTAATTATGGTACGCCGGATAATGTTCTTTTAGATCACCGTGATAAATATAAATTTACCAAAGGGCTTTTTTCGCATGATGGTTTTGCTAGTATTGATGATAGTAATAGTGAAATAATTGATGAGGGAGGAGCTTTTGTTGACCGGGAGGTAGAAACAATTGATGTTTATGTTTTTGTATATGATAAAGATTTCCAAAAATGTTTGCAAGATTACTTTGCTCTTACGGGAGCACCAGCATTAATTCCACGCTATGCTTTAGGAAATTGGTGGAGTAAAAATACTAAATATGATGATCATTCTTTACGGGAATTAATTGATCAATTTGATTTTCAAGATATCCCTTTATCGGTAGTGTTGCTAAATCATGATTGGTATATTAGAAATTATTATAAAAAAAAGAAGTTAGAAACGGGTTTTACTTTTAATGAGGATTGTTTTAAAGCGCCAATGAATATGATTCGTTTTCTTCATTCAAAAGGAATTCGAGTTGGTTTGAGTGTTAATCCTATCGAGGGTTTTTATCCAACCGAGAAAAATTTTGAATCGATTACTAAATATTTGCAAGTAGATAAAAATGGCATCGTTCCTTTTAGTGTCATTGAACCAAAAGTATTAGATGTTTATTTGAAAGTTTTAATTCATTATTTAGATGCAATGGAAGTTGATTTTTATTGGCTAAATATGGAACAACAAACCGATAAAAAACAAATGCACGCGGAAAAGTTTTATTTAAATCATTATCATTTTTATGATATGAAAAGAAATTATAAAAGAAGACCAATGATTTTAGCCGAGAATACCGATGTTGCCCCCCACCGTTATCCTGTTTTGTATTCTGGCAAGACAAAAGTTGATTGGAAAACACTAAAAGCAATTCCGTTTTTTAACGTTAGTGCTACTAATAAAGGTGTTTCATGGTGGGCGCATGATATTGGAGGATTTCATCAAGGAATTGAAGAAGATGAATTATATATTCGTTTTGTTCAATTAGGTGTTTTTAGTCCCATTTTAAAATTTGGTAGTGATGATGGTCGTTTTTATAAAAGAGAACCTTGGCGTTGGGGGATTAATGTTTATAATATTACGAAAGAATATTTACGATTGCGGCATCGTTTGATTCCTTATTTGTATTCCGAAGCTTATAAGTATCATACGCAAGGAAGACCGTTGTTAAAGCCAATATATTATCAATATCCAGAAATGCATGAGGACAGCATATATCGAAATGAATATTATTTTGGTTCAGAATTGTTTGTATGTCCTATTATTAATAAAAAAGAAGAAATAATGAAACGAACCATTCACCATTTTTATATGCCAGAAGGTGTTTGGTATGATTTTTATAGTGGCAAAAGGTTTCCGGGACCTGATAGTTATGTTTCATTTTTTAAAGAAGAGCAATATCCTGTTTTTGCGCAAGCTGGTTCAATTATACCTTTTGGCGAAAATGATAATATTTTTGATACAACGCCACCTAAAAATATGGAAATTCACGTCTTCCCGGGTAAGAGTAATAACTATGAATTATATGAAGATGATGGCATGACCGATTTGCATCGCAAAGGGTTTTATTTAAAAACAATGATTGAATATAATTATATGCCAAGTAATTATACGCTTATTCTTCGTCCGTTGGAAGGAAAAAGTGGTATTGTTCCCCCGCAACGAAATTATACAATTCGTTTTCGTAATACGCGCAAAACTGATGATGTGACAGCTTATGTTAAGGATAATAAGGTTGAGTGTAGTACATATGTAGAAAATAATGATTTTATTGTAGTTGTAAATAATATTAGTACAACAACACAATTAACGATTAATTGTAAAGGGGAAGATATAGAAATAGATGCCCTACATATTATTAATGATGATATTTATGGCATTATAAATGATATTTTTATTGAGACCCATCTAAAACAAGCTGTTTACGATATTTTATTTAGTGATTTGCCAATTCCGAAAAAAAGAATTGCGGTTCGCAAATTACGACGCCAAAAGCTCGAGCCCAAATTTATTAAATTATTTTTGAAGTTGCTTGAATATATCGACCAGGTATAATATAATAATAAAACATTCGTGTTTTTATAAAGGAGTTTCTTATGATGGTGGTTTTTTATTTAACAATTTTTTTATTAGTTTATTTGATTTATTATTATTTTGTTTTAAAGCGCAAAGATAAATTAGTTAAGTTTAAAGATAGCATGGAAATGAAATATTTAAGAAGTCGTTATCAAATATCTTTTGATAAGATTAATGTTGAGAAAACGATGCATTTAATTGCCATTAATAATGCTTTGATAATTACGATTGCTTTAATTGTGATTGATATGTTTGATAGTTATTTGGTAAAAATAGCGATTGCTTTTTTAGTAGTAGTGGCATTACAACTTTTAGGATTTCATATTTTGGGCTGGTGGTTAAAAAGAGGTGAAAAAAATGTTTGATTTAAGAGCAAATGAAAATAAGTGGCAACAACAATGGGAAAAAACAAAATTACATGAAACGGATTTGCAAACGGCAAAAAATCCTTTTTATAATTTAATGATGTTTCCCTATCCTTCGGCCGAAGGATTACATATGGGAAATGTTTTTGCTTATATTGGCTCGGATATTTATGGGCGTTTTAAAAGACTACAAGGGCATGATGTTTTTGAACCCATGGGTTTTGATGCTTTTGGGATTCATAGTGAAAATTATGCTATTAAAGTAGGAATTCATCCCTTGGAATTAATTCCTCGCAATATTGAAAATTTTCGCGAGCGACAATTAAAAAAATTAGGGGTTATGTTTGATTGGAAACATCAAGTTGATACCACAGATCCCAAGTATTATAGGTGGACGCAATGGATTTTCTTGCAATTATATAAAAACAATTTGGCATATAAGAAAAAATCAGCTGTTAATTGGTGTCCATCTTGTTTAACGGTATTAGCCAATGAGCAAGTTGTTAATGGTTTTTGTGAGCGTTGTAAAACGGCAATAACAAAAAAAGAAACCGAACAATGGTTTTTTAAAATAACAAATTATGCGCAGCAACTTTTGGATAATTTAAATTGGATTGATTGGTCGGAATCAACTAAAATTGCGCAACGACGTTGGATTGGGCGATCTGAAGGATTGCGAATTAGTTTCCCGATTGCTGATTTAAAAGAACAAATAGAAGTGTTTACGACGCGTCCTGATACTATTTTTGGTGCTACTTATTTAGTATTAGCGCCGGAACATCCTTTGTTAGGAAAATTAGTTACTAGTGAATTTGAAAAAGAAGTTAATGAATATGTGCAAGCAGCACAAAGAAAAACTAATATTGACCGCGAAAGTATTGAAAAAGAAAAAACGGGCGTCTTTACTGGTTCTTATGCTATTAATCCCGCTAATAATGAAAAAATTCCGATTTGGATTTCTGATTATGTTTTAATGACATATGGTACTGGTGCTATTATGGCTGTGCCCGCTCATGATCAGCGCGATTTAGATTTTGCTAATAAATATCAATTGCCAGTTGTTGAAGTTATCAAAGGAAAAGAAGTTTTTGATAAAAAAACAGCCTATGTTGATGATGGCGTTTTAATTAATTCTGAAGCTTTTAATGAACTGTCTAATCGTGAAGCAATTTATAAAATTAATGCGTGGTTAATTGGCGAGAATAAAGCTAAAGAGGAAATTAATTATCGTCTTCATGATTGGTGTATTTCAAGACAACGCTATTGGGGACCACCGATTCCAATTGTTTATTGTTCGCAATGTGGGACGGTACCAGTTCCAGAAGAAGATTTGCCAGTATTATTGCCGGAGGTTGAAGATTTTCGCCCAAAAGGAGAAGGAACGTCACCTTTAGCAAATATTATCGAATTTGTGAATACTAAATGTCCTAAATGCCATGGCGAAGCAAAACGAGAAACCGATGTTATGGATAATTTTTTAGATTCGGCGTGGTATTTTTTCCGTTATCCAAGTGCTCATGATGATAGCCAAATTTTTGATCAACAATTGATTAAAAAATGGTTGCCAGTTGATATGTATATTGGTGGTAATGAACATGCCGTATTGCATTTAATGTATACGCGTTTTATAACAATGGTTTTTAAGGATTTAGGGTATATTAATTTTGAAGAGCCCTTTGTTAAATTTCGCGCTCATGGAACGATTATTAAAGATGGTCATAAAATGAGTAAATCAAAAGGAAATGTCGTTAATCCTGATGATCATTTAGAAAAATATGGGACTGATTCATTACGAATGTATTTAATGTTTTTAGGACCTTATCAAGAAGGTGGCGATTATTCTGATAGCGGAATAAAAGGAGCGAAACGTTTTATTGAGCGAGTTTATGAATATTTTTCTAGTGTTGATGCTTGGGAAGAAAAAGAATTTGCTGATCATTGTAATCAAGAATTAATAAATTTAGTTCATGAAACAATAAAAAATGTTACAATTGATATTGAAGCTTTAAAATATAATACGGCGATTGCGAAAATTAGAAGTTTATATAATTATATTGAAGAGAAACAAGTAAAAAATAAAATGGTTGGCGAAATATTTATTAAATTAATAGCTGTTTTTACACCGCATTTAGCAGAAGAATTATGGTCGCTTTTAAAAAATGAATATAGCGTTTTTAATTATGGTTGGCCGGAATATGATGAAGCGAAAATTATCATTGAAAAAATTGAAATGGTTGTTCAAGTTAATGGTAAGGTTCGGGGACGGATGGAAGTAGCAAGTGATATTTCGCAAAAGGAAATGGAAGCAAAAGCTTTAGAAATTGAAAATGTGCAAAAGCATGTTGCCAATAAGGAAATAAAAAAAATAATTGTTATTGAAAATAAATTAGTGAATATTGTGGTGATATAATGAAAAAAGAAGATTTAATAAGAAAATTAGAAGGAAAAGGTTTCTCTGAGCAAATTATTAAGGCTTTTGAAAAGGTGCCACGGGAAAAATTTGTGCCAGCGGAATATCAAGCATACGCCTATATTGATGGACCACTGCCCATTGGGGAAGGAGCAACCATCTCCCAGCCCCAAACAATTGCTTATATGCTAGAGTGGTTAGAATTAAAAGATGAGCAAAAAATATTAGAAATTGGTTCTGGATCAGGTTATGTTTTAGCATTAATGAATGAAATTGCAAATGATGCCGAAATTATAGGTTTAGAAATTAATTCTTCATTAGTTAGTAAATCAAAAAAGGTGTTAAAAAATAGTAATATTAAAATTTATCAGAAAAGTGGCTTTAAAGGCTTACCTGAAAAAGCACCGTTTGATCGGATTTTAGTAAGTGCTACTTTTGCTAAAAAACCAGAATATTTATTAAATCAGTTAAATGATGGTGGTATATTACTTTGTCCTATTAATTCCGCTATTTATAAGTTTGTAAAAAAAGGTGAGACGATTAAGGAAGAAGTTTATCATGGTTTTGCTTTTGTACCAATGCAGGAGAAATAGATGAATCAAATTGAAAAAGCATTAAATTTAAAAAAGCAAACTATTGTTGCCGGCGTTGATGAAGTTGGTCGGGGTCCATTGGCAGGACCAGTTGTGGCAGCTTGTGTTGTGCTTCCGCCAGGTTATAATTTAAAAGAGATAAAAGATTCTAAGCAATTAAGTGTGAAAAAAAGAGAAGCATTAGCAAAAATAATAAAAAAAGAGGCTTTAGCATATGCTATTGTCGCCATTTCAGTTCGTGATATTGATAAATTGAATATTTATCAAGCAACGAAAAAAGCCATGACCAAAGCGATAAAATTAGTTGCTAAAAAAATAGCAGTTGAGCATGTTTTAATAGATGCAGTTTCTTTAAATCTTGATATTGATAGTACAGTAATAATTAAAGGCGATCAAAAAAGTATTAGTATTGCTGCTGCTTCTATTATCGCCAAGGTTTATCGTGATGGTTTAATGATGAAAATTGATCAAAAATATCCGCAATATGAGTTTAAAAATCATAAAGGATATGCCACAAAAAGGCATTTAGAATTAATAAAAAAATATGGTGTTGTTGCATGCCATCGTTGTAGTTTTAAGCCAGTAAAGGAGGCATTAGATGAAAGTTGAAAGATTAGTAGTAGGATTATTAGAAACTAATTGTTATGTTTTATATCAAAATGAAAGTTGTTTAGTAGTTGATCCAGGTGATGATTATCGAAAAATTGCCAAAGCAATTGAAGGTTATGAATTAGAAGGAATTTTAGTAACGCATTATCATTTTGACCATGTGGGGGCGTTAAGTGATTTATTAAAGCATCATTGTACGACAGTTTTTAATTTTAAAACTTTAGGAAAGCAAAAAACGAAAAGTTTTTCTTTTGAAGTTGTTTTAAATAAAGGACATAAAGAAGATTCGGTTTCTTTTGTTTTTGAAAATGATATTTTTACCGGTGATTTTGTTTTTAATGAAGGAATTGGCCGAACTGATTTGCCGGGTGGCTGTGATAAGGAAATGCAAAAAAGTTTAGACAAATTAAAAGTGTTAACTAAAAATTATAATATTTATCCTGGCCATGGTCCCACAACAACCCTTGATTATGAAAAACAAAACAACCCTTATTTATGAAGAAGAAAATATAAAGTGATAATAAAAGGGAATAAATCACCCGAGTAAGAAATTTTTTTTGTTCGGGCTTTTTTTTATGAAATGCTTTACAATGAACATTAAATATAGTATTATATTTGCTATTAAATAAAACTGAGGGGGGTTTTTGATTTTATGAAAGAATTACATCGAAGGTTATTGCCATTTGCACAAAAGGAAAATATTCCGGTAGAAAGAATTGAAAGAAATATTATTGCGCGTAATTTCACCGAAAAAGATGAAATATTTAATTTAATGTACTTTCAAGAAGATGCTGAGATTAATCCTTTTTTAATATTAATGACAAAATATTATGAAGAATGTCCGAATTTTCGTCGCAATTTTAAAAATTTCGGTCATTACGGTTTGCAAACGCAACTGCTTTATTTATATTATGGTGTTGTTAATTTAGGAGAGAAAAAGGAATTGCCAGTTGATTTTAAAGATATTATTAAGCGATTAGATAGTAATTTAGCAAGAGCAATAAGTAGAAGAAAAACTAAAATTGAAAAAATTAAAAAGCAACTTGTTAACATTTGTAAATATGATACGATGGCTTTAAATCATTGTTCTAATGATTTAATGGCGATTGAAGTTCGCATCGGTGGCTTATGTTACATGGAAAGTTTACTTGATATCATAAATGCTAATGAGGATGAAAAAGAAATATTGGGCAGTCAAGAATTAATAATTTTTACTACCGAATTACAATCTGATCAATATCATTATTCTTTATTTGATAGTTTAGAAAAAGAACAAAAATTTATTGATGAAATTGTTGAAGCGGTGTTAACAAATTTTGATCAAAATGAAGTTGAAATTGAAGATTTATGGGAAATGATTGATGAAGCATTAATGAATGAAGAGCAAAACTTTGAAAATGCAGAACCAATTTTACAAAAAAAAGAACCGCTTCAATTAGCAGAAGGGGAGCAATCAAAAAAAATTGATTTTGAAAAAATGGCAATATATTTGAAGGAGAATATTGTTGGTCAAGATTCACAAATCGAACAAGTTGTCCGTCGCTGGCAAGTTTTGGATTTTAGTGGCATAAAAGAAACGGGTGCGAAAGGAGTTTTTCTTTTTGCTGGACCAACTGGGGTTGGGAAAACAGAAACCGCTAAATTACTTAGCAAATATGCTGATTATCAATTAATTAGAATGGATATGAGTGAATATAAAGAATCACATAGTGTTAGTAAAATTCATGGTTCGCCACCAGGATATGTTGGTTATGATGATGGTAACAATAAAGTTTTTGATCGCGTAGCATATACTCCGCAAGCTATAATTTTATTAGACGAAATAGAAAAAGCTCATCCGCAAGTATTAGATCTTTTTTTGCATATTTTTGATGAAGGAAAAGCACGTGACAATCGGCAAAAGGAAATAGATTTTAGTGAAGTCATTTTTGTTTTAACAACTAATATTGGCGCTTTTGAAGCAAGTAAATCACCGATTGGTTTTGCCAATAATTTAAATAAAGCGGAAGCTTATCAGGATGCGATTGAAAGTCGTTTGTTACCGGAGTTTATTAATCGTATTGATGAAATTGTTTATTTTCGCCATTTAGAAAAAGAAAATATTTATGATATTATTGATATGTGTTTAGATAAAATAGAAGCAAAATTTGTTGAACGGGGTTATGATTATCAATTTCATATGCAACCGGCGGCGCTGGAACAATTAATTTCGGAAATTAATTATGAAAAATATGGCGCGCGTGATGTTTTGCGAGTTTTATCTGATCGCATTATTCCGCCTTTAATGGCATTAGATTTAGAAAACAAAAATGCTCAACTTGATATTGATTTTGAAGAGGATATTGTGGTAAATCAAACAAAAACACTGCAAAAAACAAAAACAATGCCAAGAAAACAGCAAAATTAGCTGTTTTTTTTTATGGAAAAAATGATATAATGAATTAAAGTGGAGGTATAGTTATGAGTCGTGGTATTCGTTTAGAAAAAACAATTAAGGAAATTTATCCTTTTAAAAAGTATTTAAATCCTAATAAAGTTTATTTGCCACTTGTGGCTCATAAAAGTGAGGATATAACGGTTTTAGTAAAAAAAGATGACTATGTTGTTGAAGGTGATATGGTGGCTAAAAGCAAGGGTGATTTAAAAGTGCCCCTTCATGCTCCTATTAGTGGTAAGGTGCTTGGTTTTGAACAAAAATATTATCTTAATAATAAAAAAGTAAAATGCTTGGTCATTGAAAATGATTTTGTTGATCAGTTAGATGATAAAGAATATCAATTATATGATTATACTAAAGAAGAAGTTATTAATAAGTTAAAGGAAAGTGGCGTTGTAGGATTAAGTGGTACCGCCTTTCCGACTTATGTAAAATATGATAATGATTTAAAAACATTAATTGTTAATGCCGTGGAATCAGATCCAGATACTAGTAGTGATGCAATTTTAATTAATAACAAATGTGAAGAAATTTTAGAGGTAATGGATGCTTTAGTGGAGATTTTTGGTATGAATGAAGGAATAATCGCAATTAAAAAAAATGATTTGTTGATAAAAAAAATTATCAAAAATTATATTGGAACTTATGTTAAATTAAAATTAGTAGAAGTGCCTGATTATTATGCTTCGGGGTGGGAGAGAGATTTAGTTTGGCGAATTAAAAAAGAAAAATATAAAAATTATCCGATCGAAAAAGGAATTGTCGTTAATGGTGTTGCGACCATGTATGCCATTTATGAAACTTTAAAATATCACCAGCCCCTTATACAAAGAGTGGTTACTTTTAGCGGTGATAAATTAGAAAAACCAGCTAATGTTTTAGTAAAAAATGGCACGTTGGTTAGTGATGTTATTGATTTTTTAGGCGGCTTAGAAGAAGGTTCTAAAATGTTAATCGCCAATGGTCCTTTAATGGGGGAGAGCATTGCTAGTTATGAATTAGTAGTCAGTAGTGATTTAACGGCTGTTAGTATAATTACTGCTTTAGAAGAGTGTAAAGAAGAAACTTGTCTTCGCTGCGGGGCTTGTGTTTTAGCTTGTCCAGCTAAATTGTCACCAGTTTTAATTAATGAGGCAACTGATAATTTAAAGCAATTTCGTCCGCAAAAGTGTGTTGGATGTGGTCTTTGTTCTTATGTTTGTCCTGCCAATATTAATTTGCGTAATAAAGTACAACGAGCAAAGGAGGAAATTGCGTGAGCTTAAAAACTTTTTCTGGACCTTATATTAAAAATAGTCAAAACGCCAGTCAAATTATGAATCATTTGTTGATTGCGTTAATGCCAATTATCATTTTTACGATTTATAAAAATGGTTATATTCCATATCGTGAGGGTTATTATGATTTTATAATGATTTTTTATCCTTTGTTTTTTATTTTAATTGCTGTTTTAACTAGTTGTTTAACAGAAATAAGTTTCTTTTTTCTTCGCAAACAAAATATTAAAGAGGCTTTTAAAAAATCATATGCTTTCCTGCCTGGTTTGTTTGTTGCTTTAGTTTTACCATTAAATACGCCAATTTTTATTTTAATAGTAGGTGCTTTTATAGCTACGGCAATTGGTAAATTAATTTTTGGTGGTTTTGGTCATAATATTTTTAATCCCGCCTTGTTAGGTGTTTTATTTGTTATGGCTATTTATTCAGTTAATATTGTTGAAAGTGGCGGTTATTTGAATCCTTATGAGGCGGATGTAATTAGTGGTGCGACGCCATTGGCGACGGAGGTAGAAGGAATTGGCGGGTACGCAACTTTAGTGGAACCTTATGGTCGATTAAGTGATTTTTTCATTGGAACAATACCAGGCTCAGTAGGAGAAACTAGTGCTTTATTAATTATTTTGGCTTTTTTCTACTTAGCTATTAATCGTATGATTAAATGGCGCATAACAACTACTTATGTGGCGACGGTATTTGTTATGACTTATTTGATTGGAACTTTACATGGTTTTGGTGCTTGGTATCCTTTATTTCATATTTTTAGTGGTGGACTTTTATTTGGGGCGGTTTTTATGGCGACCGATCCGGTCACTTCACCGACAACACCCGTGGGTCAGTTATTGTTTGGATTATTTTTAGGTGTTTTGACGGTTGTTTTCCGATTTTTATCCCCTTATCCAGAAGGCGTTTTAACTGCTATTTTGACAATGAATTTATTAGTGTTTATTCTTGATAAAATTGGTTTTTATGCTCGTTTTAATTTTTCTAAATCAATGGCTGGTTTTGTTTTAGCTTGGATTTTAATTGTCGGCATTAGTTTTTTAGTTGCCGCTGGTTTTGATCAAAAAGATGAGGATGCTAATTTTGTAATTAATGAAGTAGCAGAAGTTGATAATCAAGTGATATATCATGTTTCGCAAAGAGGTTTTAGTGGGTGGATTGAAGCTGAAGTTATCTTAGAAAATGATGAAGTGGTTAATTTTGTTATTCTCTCGCAAACGGAAAGTTATTGGGCGCGCGTAGAAAATGCTAATTATGTGGAAAAGTTAATTGCGGCTGATGATTTTGAAGAAGTTGATACAATTAGCAGTGCTACTATTACAACTGATAGTTTAAAAAGTATTTTACGAAATGTATTGGAGGATTATCATGAGTGAAAAACAAAAAAGCGTTTTGGTTTTAACATTAGTGGCTTTAATATGTGGTGTGATTATATATTTTACGCAACTTTTAATTAGTTAGGAGGAATTTGTGAAAAAAATAATTGATGGTATTATTAGTCAAAATCCAGTTTTTATTTTATTATTAGGATTATGTCCGGTATTAGCTGTTTCACACACTTTTGAAAGTGCCTATATTATGGGATTTTGTGTTATTTTTGTTTTGCTTTTTTCTAATTTAACGGTTTCGTTAATTAAAAAAATGGTTCCTGAAAATGTTAAAATTCCAGTGTTTATTATAATAATTGCTACTTTTGTGACAACGGTTGATATGTTAATAAAAGAATTTATTCCTGATTTGCATGCCACTTTAGGAATTTATCTGCCCCTTATTACCGTTAATTGTATTGTTTTAGGGCGTGCAATTGCCGTTGCTAGTAAAGAAAAAGTATTAGTTAGTGTTCAAGATGCCCTTGGCATTGGCCTTGGTTTTACATTAACTATTAGTGCGGTTGCTTTAATGCGCGAAATCTTGGCTCATAATACTATTACGATTATGAATGATTTAAGTAATATAACAGGTTATAAATGGATAATAACAGTTTTGCCAGTAAATTTGGATCTTAATATTTTTGCCACCCCGGCGGGAGCATTTTTATCGTTAGGTTTTTTGTTGGCTATTTTTAATAAATTTTTTATAAAGGGTGATTTACATGAGTCTAGTTAGTATTTTTATTGCTAGTGTTCTAACAGAAAATATTATTTTAACAAAGTTTTTAGGTATCTGTCCTTTTATTGGTACATCGCATAGGGAGAAAGGTGCTTTAGGAATGGGATTATCAGTTACTTTTGTCGTGTTTGTTGGTGGTATAATTGCTTATTTTTTATATCACTATGTTTTAGTTCCGACCGGGACAGAGTATTTGCGAACAATTTTGTTTGTTTTAATAATTGCTTCTATTGTTCAATCTATTAATATAATTATTCGTAAAAAATTTCCTAAGATTTATGAATTAATGGGAATTTTCCTGCCCTTAATTGCCGCTAACTGTGCTGTTTTAGGGATTGCTTTTTTGATGATTGATTATCAGTATAATTTTATTGAAACAGTTGTTTTTATATTAGGAAGCGGGCTTGGTTTTACAATATTAATTTATATTTATGCGACTATTCGGGAAAAATTGGCGCAAAGACCGGTGCTTGCTAGTTTTCAAGGTGTGCCAATCGCCCTTATTATTGCGGGTATTATGGCGATGATTTTTAGTAGGTTTGGCTTATGATGGGATATTTATTAGTTTTATTTATGATTGCTATTACGATTTTATTGTATCGTATAAATAACAACACACAATGTGATTGTCATTTTTGTAAGGGGTGTCGCAAATGATTGGTATTATTATTATCACGGTAACGGCATTATTATTATCACTTTTAATTTTGTTTGTCGCCGATCGTTTTAAAGTAGAAAATAAAAGTGATGAGTTTGATAAGCTCCTGCCCGGTTATAATTGTGGTGTTTGTGGTTATGGAACTTGTAAGGGTTTGGCTGATGCGATGGTTGATGATCCACAGTTATATCAAAAATGTAAACCGCTACGTGGTGATGCTCTACGAGAGATGGAAGCTTATTTGCGGGGGAATAATTTAATATGAGTGAGCAAGAAATAATGGCGATTGTGCAAAAAGAAATTAGTTGTAATAGTCACAGCTGGGAACATATTATGCGTGTGTATAATCTTTGTTTGCAAATCGCTGCCAAAGAACGCAATGTTGATATGGAAGTTTTAAGAGTGGCGGCACTTTTACATGACATTGGTAGGGAAAAAGAGAATAAAGATAAAACCGGTAAAGTTGATCATGCGATTGAAGGTGCGAAAATGGCGGTGGCAATTTTAAAAGAAAAAAACTTTGTCAAAATCGAAGAAGTAAAGCATTGTATTTTAGCACATCGCAAAAGAACGGCTGAAGAACCAAAAACAATCGAGGCGAAAATATTGTTTGATGCCGATAAAATTGATTGTATGGGAGCAGTTGGGATTGCGCGTAATTTTATGTTTGCCGGTCAACATGGCCAGCGGCTAACACTAGATTATAAAATGCCTAAATGTAGTTATATTAAAGATGTTAGTAAACACAACCCAATTATGGAATATGATCTTGCTTTAAAAAATATGGATAAAAAATTATATACGAAAGAAGGAAAACGAATCGGAAAAGAACGCCAAGCATATTTAGATGACTTTTTTACGCGTTTAAAGGAAGAGATGCAACTAAACTAATATTGTTTAGTAATGGGGTGGTTTCATGTTTGCCAAGACCAATGTAATAGGATTAGCGTTAAATGCGGAATCTTTTAATTGGTTGCAACAATTGCAATTAGCAAAAGAATTAAATTGTTCTTTAGTGCAATTAATGGTTCAACGGCAAGCTTTGCATAATACTAACTTATCAGTAACCCAAGATTTAATTTTTCAATTACCAACCCCTAAATTTGATAAAAAAAATACTATTATTAACAAGGAATTAATTATTGAACTAGCTACCGTTTTGCAGTCTGAACCATTAGTTTTTGTTATTAAACCAGGTGATTTAAAAACTTTCCAACCCTTATCAGAAATTGAAAAAAATAAAATAATCGGCCATTTAGTAGATTTAATATTATCTTTAATGGCATTGGATGCCACAGTTTTAATTGAAAATCAACCTTATAAAAAAAACAATTTTGGTCATAAGAAAGAGCAAATAAAACATTTATTTTCTATGATAGCAAAACGAGAGCATTATAAAGGTCAATTTGGATTAGCATTGAATACAGAGCATTTAGAATCTTTTGATCAAGCAACCATTGATCGTTGGTTAAAGGAGTTTACTAACGAGTTGCAAGTTGTTTATTTTCCTATTATGAGTGATAGCAAAATGTATATGTTGTTAGAAAAATTATATGAAAAACAATTGCCATTACTTTTAAAAACAACCAGTACTGATGGTGAAATGATTAAAAATAAGTATCAAAAAACAAAAGAAATACAAGAACAAGTGGTGAAACTAAAAAGAGCAGCTTCGCAAAAAAAAGATAATGATAATAATGTACGAGGTTATTGGTATACTGAAGATATTTTGATTTTAATTGTTTTGACAATTTTAACTTTATTGTTTTTGATATTTTAAAGGAGGGATAATGATGAACTTTTCCCAATTAATTAACCAAAGAGAAAGCTGTCGTAATTTTAGTGGTAAGGCGGTTTCGAAAGCTGATTTAGAAAAAATAATTGCGCAAGCACGTTTAGCACCATCAGCTTGCAACGCCCAACCCTATTTCTTTTATATTGTTTCTAGTGATGAAAAAATAAAAGAAGTAGCAAAGTCAGTGCAAAAGTTTAATGAAAAGGCTGGTGCTTTTATTGTAATAATTGAACAAGATGCTTGTATTCCGGTGCGGGTTATTAATAATTTTAAGGTGCAAGATTATACCAAAATTGATATTGGTATTGTGGCATCTTATATATGTTTAGCAGCGACCGAAATGGGATTAGGAACTTGTATGTTAGGTCTTTTTCATGAAAAACCGATTAAAAAAGCTTTAAATATTCCTGATGAAAAAAGAATTCGATTAATTATTAGTGTCGGATATAAAAGTGCTCGCGGTGTGCGAAAAAAAGAACGTAAACAACTAGAAAAAATTATGAAAATAATTTAATAAAATAATAAGAAAAAAGTCATTGTTTTAATTAGTGTCATAATTGACTTTTTTTTAAAATCTCGATATAATGTTTTTAATATTTATTAACGAAAAAAAGACATAGTAACAAGTTATAATTATTTAAAGTGAACTAGTGGTTGGTGCAAACTAGGAATAAGGATTTGTGAATTCACCTTTTTAGTTGATGTGGTTACGCGTTATAGTATTAAGTGCATAGTTGTTACTATGAATTAAGGTGGTACCGCGTTTTTGACGTCCTTATTAAAAGGATGTTTTTTTTATAAGGAGGAATAGTATGGAAAAAACTATTAAGCAATTAAAAAAAGAATTAAAAGAGGCTTTAGAAAAAGTTAATGATTTAAAATCATTAAATGATGTTCGGGTTAGTTTTTTAGGAAAAAAGGGAAAAATTACTTTGCTAAAGGAACAATTAAAAGAATTGTCAGTGGCAAATAAAAAAACGGTTGGCAAAATGTTTAATGATTTTCGTGAGGAAGCCACTAATTTAATAGCAGAACAAGAAGTTTCTTTGCAAAAGGAAGCTTTAGATAAGCAATTATTAGCTGAGAAAATTGATATAACATTACCGGCTTCTCAGTTAAAAACTGGTAGTTTTCATCCTTTAGAATTAATTAATGACGAAATTATAAGTTTGTTTGTCAGTATGGGATATGATGTGGTGCGGGGACCGGAAATTGAAACTGATAAATACAATTTTGAGCGTTTAAACATTCCGAAAGATCATCCAGCGCGTGATATGCAAGATAGCTTTTATATTACTTCTAAGCATATATTGCGGACACAAACATCGCCAATTCAAGTTAGAATGATGGAAAAAAACTATGAAAAAGGTCCTATTCGCATGATTGCACCTGGTAAGGTTTATCGAAAAGATGATGATGATGCAACTCATTCTCATCAATTTATGCAAATAGAGGCTTTAGTAATTGATGAAAACATAAGTTTAGCACATTTAAAAGGAACTTTAGAAGTGACAATGCAAAAATTATTTGGTGGAACGCGAAATATTCGCTTTCGCCCAAGTTATTTTCCCTTCACGGAACCATCTTTGGAAGTTGATGTTTCGTGTTTTAAATGCGATGGTGTTGGTTGTGCTTTTTGTAAGGAAAGTGGCTGGTTAGAAGTTTTAGGAGCTGGTATGGTTCACCCAACTGTTTTACAAATGAGTGGTTATGATAATAAAAAATATAGTGGTTTTGCTTTTGGCATTGGCATTGAAAGAATTGCCATGTTAAAATATGGTATTAATGATATAAGAGAGTTTTATCAAAACCATTGGCATTTTTTAGATTTGTTTAAGCGAATTGATAAGGAGGGGTATTGATGAGAGTAAGTCGAAATTTTTTAGCGGATTATCTTGATCTTAGTAAAGTTAATTTTCAACAATTAGCGGAAAAAATGGTTAATATTGGTCATGAATATGATAGTTGTGGACCGTTAGTTTCGGCAAGCAACTTGGTGATTGGAAAAGTAGTTGATTGTCAAAAACATCCTGATTCAAAAAAGTTAAGTGTTTGTCAAGTTGACACAGGTGATGGCGTTTTTAAAATTGTTTGTGGAGCGACTAATGTTGCTGTGAATCAAAAGGTGGTAGTAGCAAAAGTTGGCGCGATTCTGCCCGGTGATTTTAAAATAAAAGTTGCTAAAATTGCTGGTGTTGAATCAAATGGCATGATTTGTTCTTTTGCTGAATTAGGCTTTGACAAAAAATTTTTAAAAGAGCGTGATTGGCAAGAAATTATGGTCTTAGATGATGATGCCCCACTTGGCGAAGACGCCCTTGCTTATTTGCAACTTCATGATGAAGTTATTGATTTTGATTTAACGACCAATCGTGGTGATTTATTAAGTATGTTAGGAATGGCATATGAAGTAGGAGCGCTTTATAAATTAGATGTTACTTATCCGGAAAGTGATTTTGTTGAAATAGCTGATTCTATTAAGGATGAATATACTTTAAAAGTGCAAACGGAAAAGTGTAAACTATATTTAGCAAAATTAGTAAAAAACATTAAGATTATGGAATCGCCAGTTTATATAAAAAACCGATTAATTGCTTGTGGCATTCGTCCTATTAATAATGTTGTTGATATTAGTAATTATGTTATGTTGGAAACTGGTCAGCCGATTCATTTTTTTGATGCTGATAAATTAAAAGATATTGGTGTTCGAATGGGGAAAAATGAAGAAGTGCAAACTTTAGATGGTCAAATTAGGAAAGTTGCTGAAAATGATATTGTTATTACCAATAATAACAACCCCATTGCTTTAGCGGGCGTAATGGGTGGTTTGGCAACGGAAGTAACGGAAAAAACCAAAAATATAATTATTGAAAGTGCTATTTTTCATCCTGCGAATGTGCGCAATACGGCTAAAAAAACACTTCGTAGTGAAGCAAGTAATCGTTTTGAAAAAGGAATTGCCAAAGAAAGAACTTTTTTGGCTTTAAAAAGAGCTTGTTATTTATTAGCAAAGCATGCTGATGGTCAAGTTGCAAAATATCTTTTAAAACATGATAAAATGTCAGTCTCTGATGTTGAAATTACTGTTTCTATAGAGCATGTTAATCGTATTTTAGGAATGAAACTGACAATGGCGGAAATTTGTGATGTTATGGAGCGATTAAAATTACCGTATCAAAAGGGGAAAGAGGAAATATGTGTTTTAATTCCGCCACGACGTTTAGATTTGACAATTGCCGAAGATTTAATTGAGGAAATTGGGCGGTTTATTGGTTTTAATAAAATTGTTAGTGCGATGCCAGCATCGGTTATAAAAATGGGTTCATGGGATAAAAAGATGAGCTATTTAAAAGCAATAAAAAATTTTTTAGTTGGTCAAGGATTAAATGAAGTTATTAGTTATTCATTAATAAGCAAAACGGATAATAAATTGTTTTCGCAGGAAAACGGAATTACTATTTTAGATCCTCCTAGTAAAGAAAGAGAGGTTTTAAGAACTAGTTTATTAACTTCTTTGCTAAATGTTTATAATTATAATTATGCGCGCCAAATAAAAAATATTAATTTTTTTGAAATTGGGTCTGTTTATAAAGAAAAATATTTAGAAGAAGAAAGATTGGGAATTTTAATGAGTGGTGTTTACTTGGAAAACAAATGGCAGAATCAGCAGGTAAAAGTAGATTTTTTCTTGTTAAAGGGATTAATTGAATCTTTGTTTAATTTTTTAGGTTTGCAAAATCGTTATGCATTTGTTTTTCGTAAAATGGACAATTTTCATCCTTATCAAACTAGTGTAATTGAAGTAGATGGTCAGGATGTTGGTGTTTTCGGGAAGGTTCATCCAGAATTAGCAAATGATGTATTTATGGTGGAAATAAACCTTGATTATTTATATAATTTGGTTGTTAAACCAATAAAATATAAAGCCCCTTTTCGCTATCCTAGTATTCAAAAAGATGTTGCTTTTTTAGTTAATGAAGAAATTACCAATTTAGAAATTGAAAAAGTAATTAAAAAGACCGGCGGTCGCATTTTAGAAACGGTAACCGTTTTTGATCTTTATGAAAAAGATGGGCGTAAGTCAATTGCTTATTCATTGCTTTTTAGAGATGAAAAACGCACTTTAAATGAAGAGGAAGTTTTGGGTATTTTAAATAAAATAATTAAAGCGGTGGAAGAAAATTTTGCTGCTTCGGTGCGAGATAAATAGTTTAAAGGGGAAAGGTGATGTTGCTTGACATCACTTTCTTTTTTTTATAAGATAGGCATTAGGAAGTGAAAAAAACAGGAGGCAAAAAATGACAAAAAGGATTGTTTTTTTATTTGTGTTATTTTTAATGGTTGGTTGTGGGGAGGAGGAAAATTATCAACGGAAATTATATGTCGAAGGGGAAGATTTAGCTTATGAAGTTAAACAAGAAAAAGAAGATTATCAAATTCCGCTTGATTTAGTATTGGATGCGTTGCAAATAAGTTATGAAGTTGAAACAGAGCGAATATTGTTTGGTAATATTGAGTTAATTGAAGAAAGCGATATTGCTTTTGTGGATGGTAATGCTCGAGAATTATCAAGGCCGGTTAAAAAGGTGAATGACAATATTTATGTTTCTTTAAAATTTTTAACGGAAAATTTGCCTGTTAATTATGTGGAAGATGCGGAAAAATTGAATATTAGATTGACAAGTGAAATTTTATTGAATTGTGATGAGGCTTTAAAAATTTTTGCGCCTGGTGAAGTAGCAAAGGTAACGGATCTGGAAACAGGTGCTAGTTTTGAAGTGCGGAGAGTGGAAAAAAGTCCTAAAAAATCAATTGCTGATGTCGAAACTAAAACCGCGGAAGACACCGAAATTTTATTAGAAATAATTGGTGGTGATTGGAATCATTATCGGCGTGCTATTTTGGTTGAAGTTGATAATAAAAAAATAGCGGCTGCTATTATTCCTATTCCTCATTCGGGGCGGGATGATCGTCCCTTTGGTGAAGAAGTTGATAATCGTAGTGGTAATATGGGAACAGGTATTAATTTAAATAGTATTACTGATAATGATTTAGTTGGTGTTGTTGATATTTATTTTTATAATAGTATTATGCCGGGAAGTAATCGCATTGATGAAAGAGCACAAGAAAAAGTGTTGGAAGCGGCTTTTTTTAGTAGGTAGATTAAATGAAAAAAATAATTATATTTTTAGTTTTATTTTTAATACCTTCTTTTTCAGTTCAAGCTATTATTGATGAGGAGTATCAGTATGATATATATCGTGCGCGGGTTTTAGAAGTAGAAAAGTTTACAATGGTTGAAGATGGTCAAGAAAGGGTATGGCAGGAAGCGGAAATTGAAATTTTAAATCGTGATTATCGGGGCGTTCAAACAACAATTACTAATCATTTAACAGGGGATGTGCGATATGATATGCCTTTGCAAGAAGGAACTACGATTAGTGTTCATTATGAAGAAGATAGTTTTTATTTTATCGGTTATGATAATATGAATGCCATGCTAATGTTACTTTTAATTTTTTTAGTTTGTGTTATCTTAATTGGTGGCATGAAAGGATTAAAATCACTTTTAGCATTATGCATTACCTTAAGTTTAATTGTATTTATTATGATTCCTTTATTGTTACAAGGAATAAGTCCGATTTTAGCTTCTATTTTAGTTTGTACTATTGCAACAGTAATTACTTTTTTTATCATTGCTGGTATTAATAAAAAAACGATTTCGGCAACAATTGGTACATCGGGAGGTTTGGTTTTAGGTGGTTTAATTGCTTATATTTTTGGAATTGTTGCGCGCTTAAGTGGTTTTAGTTCGCCCGATGCTTCGATGCTTTTATATTTACCGGATGCAATAGCTTTTGATTTTCGTGGTTTATTATTTGCGGGGATTATAATTGGTGCTTTAGGAGCAGCTATGGATGTGGCAATTTCTATTGCTTCTTCTTTAACAGAACTACAAAGAGAAAACCCCAATATTTCTGCTAAAAATATGATTAAGGCGGGTTTTAATATTGGTCATGATATTATGGGAACGATGATTAATACACTGGTATTAGCTTATGCTGGTGGCGCCTTAACGATGTTGTTGTTGTTTGTGGGCTTTGGGACTTCTTTTCATCATATTGTTAATTTAGATTTTTTTGCTACCGAAGTAGTACGAGCGGTGGCGGGAAGTATTGGTTTGTTATTTGCTATTCCTATAACAATTGCGGCTTTTGTTACGATTCCTTGGAAAGAGAGAAGTGAGCATGAAAAAAATTAGTTTATTAGTATTAATTTTCATTTTATTTATACCAATAATAGTTAATGCCTGTCCTCATTTTGATGAGGATGGTCGTTTATATTTGCTTTATTATGATGCTGAAGATTATGATATTATGATTATAGAATATCCTAAGAATTATTATCATCAAATATATCATTATGATGCTGATGAAAATATGATTGCTGAAAATTTTGAAATCCCTTTTTTTACACCGATGCAAATTGATTATGAGGTTGATGTTTTTATGCCAGTAAGTGACGATCCTTATTATGTGACGATTGATGAATTGTCTGTTACTGGCGAAAAAGTACGTTTAGATGTTGGTTTTTCTTCTACAAAAGAACAATTAATGCCTAAAATTAATGATGATTTGAGTCGCTTATCTTATTATGTTAATACAAAGCTTATTAATGAAGATATGCATAGTAATATTTATCGTCAAATTGCTGATTATACTGATGATATGCCAGTTGAATCATTAGGTTTGGATATTTTCTATATTGGTGCTGCCAAAAAAACAATGGATTATCAGTGGCGAACATCAGAAAGAGTTATTCGTGATTTTTGGGATCCTGTAAAAGTTTATTATCCAGTTCCTGATGATTTGGAAAAATTTACTTTACTGCAAATTGAAAGTTTTAATCGTGAGGTTATTCAAATTCGTGAAATAGACTTTATGATTGAAGATAATTATATTGTTTTTACAGCAAATAGCGAAAGTTATTTTCAAGTTGCCTACAAAACTGATGATTTTGATACTAAGGAAATTGTTAATGAAGATTATGAAATTGATGAAAAAATTATTACGAAAGATGAAAAAAGTCCTAGTATCACAGGAATTATAATTTTAAGTGTAATTGGAATATTGCTTTTTGCTGGTGTTTTAATAGTTATTAGTAAAAAGCAAATAAAAGTTACTTGAGATAGGAGTTTAAAAATGGATTATGAAAAAATACCAAATCATATTGGTATCATTGTTGATGGTAATGGTCGTTGGGCGCAAGATAGAGGATTACAAAGAAGTGCTGGTCATTTAGCAGGCGCTGAAAATTTAGATGAAATTATTGATTTAGTTTTTGCAAAAGGGATTGCTTATTTAAGTCTTTTTGTTTTTTCAACCGAAAATTTTAAGCGGGGTAAAAAGGAAGTTAATTTTTTGATGAAATTAATTAAAAAAAAGTTTCAAAAAGATTTTGTGCGATTTCAAAAAGATCAAATTCGAATGGTTGTTTCGGGAGAACGAGAACCATTAAGTCAAGAGATTAATGATATTATTGAAAATATTACGGAAAAAACAAAAGATTTTAGAGGGAAAACATTAAATATATGTTTGAATTATGGTGGCCAAAGGGAAATTATTGCAGCGAGTAAAAAAATGTATTATGATATTATTAACAATCGTGTTAATATTGATATGGTTGATGAGAAAACATTTTATCAATATTTATACCAATCTTTGCCACCAATTGATTTGTTAATTAGGACGAGTGGTGAACAGCGGATTAGTAATTTTATGTTGTATCAATTAGCATATGCGGAGCTTTATTTTTCGGAAGTTTATTTTCCTGATTTTGGGAAAGAAGATTTAGAAGAAGCTTTGCGGGTTTATAATAAAAGGGAAAGAAGATTTGGAGGATATAATGGTAGCAAATCGAATTCTTAGTGCTTTAATAATTTTATTAATTGTGATGCCTATTATTATTTTAGGTGGTTTTGTTTTTCAATTAGCGGTTTATGTTATATCGCTAGTTGCTTTAAAGGAGCTTTTAGATATTAAAGAAAGCAAAAAACAAATTCCATTGTTTGTTAAGTTTATTTCTTATGTTATGATGAGTTTGTATATTTTTGCTTTTGAGTATTATTCTTTAATAATGTCTTTTGATTTAAGGCTTTTTTCTGGTTTGTTTATTGTTTATCTTTTTCCTGTTATTATTTATAATGATGCGAAGAAATATAGTATTAATGATGCTTTCTTTTTTATCGGTAGTGTTTTCTTTTTAGCTTATGCTTTTAGTTTGTTGATTTTTATTCGCTTTTTAGCAATTGATTATTTGATTTTCTTATTAATTATTACTGTGATTGGTGATACATATGCTTATTTAACAGGAATGTTAGTTGGCAAAACAAAGATGTTAGAAAACATTTCTCCTAAAAAGACTTTAGAAGGAGCATTTGGTGGTTTTGTGATGGCGGTTTTTGTTAGTTGTGTTTTTTATTTGCAAGTTATTAATGCGAATGTTGATTTACAAGCTTTAATTATTATTACTAGTTTTTTAGCGATTTTAAGTCAATTTGGTGATTTAATTTTTTCAGCTATTAAAAGACATTTTGGTTTTAAAGATTTTTCTTCTTTAATTCCTGGTCATGGTGGCATATTAGATCGTTTAGATAGTATTCTTTTTGTTTTAATTGGTTTTGTTTTTTTTCTAACATATTTATAGGAGGTGTGCGATGACATTAATTTTATTTTTATTAATCATTGGTTTAATTATTTTTATTCATGAATTAGGGCATTTTATTTTTGCGAAAAGGGCTGGTGTTTATGTTTATGAGTTTTCCCTTGGCATGGGGAAAAAGGTTTATTCTTTTCGCCGCCGTAATGATGAAACAATTTATAGTATCAGGCTTTTTCCTATCGGTGGTTTTGTTAGTATGGCGGGGGAGGAAATTAATAATGATGAAAATGTACCAGAGGGGAAGAAGATGTATGCTAAACCATGGCGGAAGCGTTTTGTAATTATTATTGCCGGGGTTTTATTTAATTTTATATTTGCTTGGTTTTTATTGTTTATGGTTGGTTTAGTTTATGGGGCGCCGGTAAATAAGCCAATTATTGAAAAAACAGTTGATGGGCATGAAATAGTAGAAAAAGATATCGGACAGGGTGATATTATTACTAGTATTAATGATATTGAAATTAATTCAATTGATCGTTTGCATTTAGAATTATATTTACATGAAGGGGAAGAGATAACATTAGGGTATTTATCAAATGGTGAGCAGAAAGCAATTAATATTAGTCCCACTGAGCAAGAAAAAGATGGTGAAAAATATTATACTTATGGATTTCAATTAAAATCAGAAATCGAATATGGTTTTGTTGCTGCTTTTCAATTTTCTTTTACAAAATTTTATAATATTATTGAGCAAATGACTTTGGTAATATCACATTTAATTAGTGGCAATTTAAGTTTGGATGCGCTTTCTGGTCCGGTTGGTATTTTTTCGGTTGTTGATGAGACCGCCAGTTATGGTTTTTTTAGTCTTATTATGTTGATTGCTTTAATAAGTATTAATGTTGGCTTTATTAATCTCCTTCCCTTACCAGCTTTAGATGGTGGGCGATTATGGTTTTTAATTATTGAAAAAATAAAGGGATCACCGGTGGAACCACAAATTGAAAATTTGGTTCATACGGTTGGTTTTGTTTTACTTTTAGGATTAATATTATATATTACTATGAATGATATTATAAATTTGTTTTAATAAAAACAGTTAAGAAAACTGTTTTTTTTTTTTGTTATAATTTGTGTTATAATATAATAAAATAATAAGAGGTGTAGTAGTGAAGAAATTATTTTATATTAAAAAAAGAGGTTTTACATTAATTGAGTTATTAGCAGTAATTGTTATTTTAGCAATTATTTTATTAAT
>PWLE01000016.1 GCA_003559495.1 Mollicutes bacterium | reverse complement strand
AATGTTACGATTGAATGCGAAATATGTCTTTTTTACAAATGGAATAAATGATATTGGTCATTACGACTTATGTCATGGTGCCTTAAAGGTTGCCCTTTGGCATGGAATGCCATTAAAAAGATTATATTATGCATCAAACAATTTAAGAAAGAGGAATAAAAACAATATCAGATTTTGTCAATATATTATTGTTAAGTTATATAATAAGGCACAAAGAGATATTACTATTGCAACATCTCAAAAAACAAAAGAATTATTAATTCAAAGTTTTGAAGTTCAACCTGATTCTGTTTATATAACTGGCCAACCTCGAAATGATGTTTTATTTGATATTGGTGTTGTCAAAAAAGTTAAGCAAAAATTAAATCATAAGCCGGAGGAGAAATTTGTTCTATATATGCCAACTTGGCGGCAATTTGGTCAATATGAAGGTTTTTTGGACAATATAGTTATTGGTTTGAATAATGACTATTCGTTTCTTAATAAGTTGACTGATAACAAAATTAAACTTTATATCAAGCCGCATCCCAGGGTAACTATAAAATCGGGTAGTAATAAAAATATAATTATGCTTGGAAGTATTTCAGATATTGATCCGCAGGAGTTAATAGCCTCTGCGGATATGTTAATTACTGATTATTCGAGTGTTTTTATTGATTTTGCATTATTAGAGAGACCTCTCCATTTTTTCGTGCCGGATTTAGATAATTATAAAAATGATAAAAATGGAATATTCCTTTCGTTTAATGATTTTTCAGATTTTTGGGTTACTGATCTTGAAATATTAAAATCAGCAATTTTAAACGAAAAACCATATTATGAGTATGGTATAAAAAATTGTATAAAGGTGAATTCTGTTTATAACGACCCGAATTTAGAAAAAGGTAATTATAGTAAAACTGTGGTTCAATCATTACGAAATAATGCTGAAAATAATTCACAGTTATGGAATTTAATTTCTGGCTAAGTCGTGTTACAAAAGGATTAAATTCAAATAGTAGCACAATAAATGATTAAATTCATAAAATTTATTAACCCAATAATAACAGGATTTTTTTTCCTGATTTGGTCAATGAACGCTTTTTTTGTTTTTGGAGATGCAGGGCGGCACATTTCATTGTTT
This sequence comes from Mollicutes bacterium, assembly GCA_003559495.1. Taxonomy (GTDB): domain Bacteria; phylum Bacillota_I; class Bacilli_A; order RF39; family UBA660; genus CSSED10-109M. Next base: position 2,136 of record PWLE01000016.1, on the reverse strand, counting down.
GTAGGTTTCCTTTTAATATTATTAGCTGCCCTCCTGAGTCCGGATAAAAAAGGTATTACATTATTTTTCACATCTTCCTTGTTGCTTTATTTTTTCTATATACTACTTGCGGTTATACAGAATCAAAAAACTCTCAGCTCAACCAATTTAATATTTGGATTTGTTTGTCTTGGATTGCTGAATGCCGGATACATTCTTGGAAAAAACAAAAATGTATATGATAAATTACCAAGCACAATGATTTATTTATTTAGTTTACTAACAATTTTAGGTTCATTATATTTTATTCAGTACCAAGCAACCTCTTTAATACTGTTCCGAAACTTCGGGTTTGATGATAGTGTAAATGCAATTGGGATTGCATATACACATGGAATTTTATTTTTACTGTTTGTGTCGTTTTATTACCTTAAGAAGGATCAAAATGTTATTTTCAAAACGCTTATATTATTAACATTATTAGTTTTGTTGATGGTTATCATTTCTACTCAGTCAAAAGGAGCAATCATTTTCCTGGTAATGGTATTTTTGTTGCTTAAAATTAAAAGTTTGCGTATTGAAAACTTTTCGCTGATCAAATTATCCAGATTCCTAATACTAATATTTTTGATTATTATTTCTTTTGCTATAGTGCAAAATAAATACCCTGTAGCGGTATTTAAAACTTTATTAGTTTTATCGCTAGCAGTATTAATTGGGTTAATTATTTCGACACAAAAAAGAGGTTCGATAATTTTCTTAATAAACCTTTTTTTAATAGGCGCATTAAAAGGAGTTCGGCTCATTAAACATTCATATAATAAATTATTCAGGGTTTTAATAATATTATTTTTGTTTATAGTATTTTCCTCTTTTTTTCAGGATAATCTCTCTTTTATTATTGAAAAAACCGGAGGTGCAATTAACCGGTTTGAACGACTTTTGTCATTCAGCCAGGATTTTAGTAGTGATCAATCAGCTGTTTTACGGGCGGAGATGTATAATAATTTCTTTAAGGAATTGCCTTCTCTGATATTTATTGGTCAGAAGGAATATCGCCCATATCCACATAACCAGTTTATGGAAATAATAATGCGCTGGGGTATATTTGGGATACCGTTACTAATCTTGTCTATTTATACCATAATACGAGCTTTGAGGCTTATTAAAATAAATCTTTTTAAATATTCACCATTTGCTATGGTGGTGCTGATAATATTTATTTTTTCTTACCTGCAATCAATGACAAGTCTTGCGTTGGAAATGAACCGGATGCTTTGGTTCGGATTTGGGTTTCTTATCAGCTATAAAGAAGATTTGACCGGACAAGGCAAATAGTTCATGCAATTCTATCCTTTAGGAATATTTGCATATTTTTAGTTAATGCTAATTATATTAGCATTTTATAATTAAATCCGATTTTTTTTGGGCCAGTTATGTATTCCGAACTTGCCAATATTATATAATAGAAAAACTTTTCAAAATGATTTCTTTTATTATACCGGCTAAGAATGTTTCACAATATATTGAAGATTGTCTTCAACCATTTAAAAAACTTCACGACGTATATGATTTCGAGGTAATTGTTATTGATGACAATTCTTCAGATGATACACTTTTAAAGACTAAAACCATCTCAGAAAAATATCCAAAAATAAAAATATTTCCTAATACTGGAATAGGTAAGGTTCAGGCATTAAATTATGGATATACGTTAAGTTCTGGTAAAATTATAAAATGCATTGATTCAGATGATGTTCTTTTAGAAGGCATATTTCCATTATTATATAATCAAGTTAATAACGAGGCTTTAATGCATGATTTAATGTTAACTGATTCGGAATTAAATCCAACTTATTACTTATCATCTAATTCACGATTAATTTCTGCATCATATATCGAAACTATTAAAGAAAATTTAAGTCTCCCACGATGCGCATGGAGTTTCTCAAGATCAATTGGTGACAAAATTTTCCCGATGCCTAATAATATTCCATTCGAGGATGTTTGGTTTTCGTTCTCAATCAAAAAATATGCAATAAAAATAAATTATGTTCCTGAGTCATTATATCTCTACAGACAGCATTCAAAACAAACTTTTGGTGGGGTGTTTAATTTTTCAGAAGATATAGTCAGATTTAGGGCAAATAGAATGTT
>PWLE01000030.1 GCA_003559495.1 Mollicutes bacterium | reverse complement strand
GAGGTTGGCGGAAATTTTTAACACTGATTAAAAACCTTGACGGATAATGATTCTATTTTCAAAGATTATAACTAGAACTAAACAACAAAAGCATGGCGCATATTACAATTACAATTTTAGAGGAGATTAGCTCAAATCGATTCCTGCTCGAATGCCGTCGATGTAATGGCACAGGAAGGTACATTAATAATAGTAGATACGAATGTGATACTTGTAAAGGAAGAGGAACATTACTAGTTGAAATCAATGGAAATCTTCCGTTTGTGCAGTGCGGGCGCTGTAATGGTAAAGGCCGGTACATAAATAACAGCAGGTATGTATGTGATTCCTGCCAGGGTTCGGGTGCACAACCCGCATCTGGGACTATGACGATTTTAACATGATATGAATTTTGTTGGAAAAACTAACAATTACTTAAGTAGCTGACTATTCTTATGGGCGCGAATAAAACCTGCTCACAATGCGGAGAGCACCTTGAAGATGAATGGAAAAAATGTCCGAGTTGTCTTTCAAATACGACAGAAAAGCTAACCTGCAAAGTTTGTTCAAAAACTTTAAAACCCGGATGGAAAATCTGTCCGTACTGCGAGACCCAAATTTCTTCATATAATGTTCGGAAATCTTCCGGGGCGGAAGGTGAATTGCCGTGGCTCTCTGTTGAACGGGGGGATTCTCAACAACATAAAAGTCACAGGATGCCAGAATTTACCGCCGGTGAAGAACTGCTTGGCCAATATCGTGTCATAGAGAAAATAGGAAGTGGTGCAAAAGGAGTGGTTTACCGGGTTCTGCATCTTGCTCTGAATGAAGAGATTGCGATTAAAGCTGTAGGAAGTTTTGATTCTGTTGATGGACTACTGAAAGAATATCGTGATGAATATAAAGCCCAAAAAAGCATTCGCCACAAACATGTGCTTGATGTTGAAGCACCGGCGAAGCTGACGAAACACAATGTAAATTATCTCATTCTGCCGATGGAACTGGCCCGCGAGAGTTTTTCAGATTGGCTCCGGCGCTACCCTGCGGACGATGAGAAGCGCCTGGAGAAAGGTCTGTCGCTGTTTCGTCAGGCATGCCTCGGCGTGCAGGCGATCCATACAAAAGGCCTTGTACACCTGGATCTGAAACCAGCCAATTTACTTCTGACCGATAGTGAGGAGAATCCTATTCTGAAAGTTGCCGATTTTGGCCTGTCCCGTTCGATGAGCCGGCAAGAGCAGCGGGGAAGTCTTTTTAGTGATGGAATTGGCACCCCGGCTTACATGGCTCCGGAGCAGATCAAGGCTGCCCACTGGAAAGACGTGGGGCCGCCGGCGGATATCTATGCTCTTGGTATGATCCTTTATGAATTACTGGACGGGGATTTACCCTATTCGGGCTCAGGAGAACAAATCAAACAGAAAAAATTAGATAAGGACCTGAGTATTCGTACGCCTGGCGGACTGAAGCCACTATCCCACGTAGTATTACGGAGTATTGCACTAGCCGATCAACAAAGAATTGGCAGCGTAAAAGAATTGCTTGATGAAATGAATTTAAACCTCAAAAAGCATAGAGAAAGTGAAAAAAACAGAGAGAAAGCCACTAAACTATCAAAAAAGGCGAACCAAAAATATGTGCAGGGAGATCTAATTGAAGCACGCATTTTGTTAGAGGAGGCTTACAATCTGGATAAAGATAATAAGCAAATAGCTAAGGGTTTGAGGGCTGTCACAAAAGAATTGAACGAAAAAAAGGAAGAGGAGACTAATCGTAAGAAAAGGTTGGAGGAACAAAAGCGTGAGAGAGAAAAGAGACTTAAAAAAGAGGAAGAAAAACGCAGAAAGGAAGCATATAGGAAAAAGAAAGTCGAAGAAGAAAGAAAACTGCAGGAGAAGAAAAAATTAGCAGAGAAGAAAAAGAGAGAAGATTTGAGAATACTGGAGGAATTTTTACTAAATAAAAACTTTCCTCTAAATCTAAGTGGAGCAGCTAATATCTCAATAAAAGATGAATTTGGAGAAACCCTTTTACATAGAGCTTCTAATAGTGGGAAGATTAGAGTAGTGAGAATATTGATTGAACAAGGTGCGGATGTAAATGCAAAGGATCATCGTGACGAAACTCCTTTGCATGAAGCTGCATCTGTGGATGGGAAGGTTGGAGTAGTAAAAATGTTGATTGAACGTGGTGCGGATGTAAATGCAAAGGATGATCGTGGCGAAACCCCTTTATTTAGTGCTGCAAGACTTGGGCGTTTGGATATTGCAAAAGAATTAATATTAAGTGGAGGTAATATACATGAAAAAAATAACTCAGATGAGAGTTTGTTGCATAATGCAGCCAGAAGTGGTGTAAATAATAGAGAAATGATTCAATTTCTCATAGATTATGGTATAAGTGTTGATATAAAAACAAAAGTTGAAATTAGTGAATTTTTTTTAAGCGTATTAATTGGTGGAAGAACTCCCTTATTCTATGCTAAATCTATGCACAATATCAAAGCACTAATAGAAAATGGTGCAGAAATAAATGCAAGGGATGCGAGTGGTGACACACCACTTCATTTTAAAATAGAGGCATCTACTGGATCTTTAATTGGGATTACAACTGAGGTTGATATAATAAAATATTTGATAGATAATGGAGCAGATATTTATGCGAAAAATAATGAAGGTGAAAGGCCTATAGACCTTATTAAGAGAAAAATTGTAAATGTAAAAGACACGGATAGAATGTTTGGCAGTACCTCAACGAGCAAAATAAAAAATCTCAGAAAGATTAAGAGGTTGTTGGAAAAAAGATATAAGTATTAATTTTTAGATATTTATTTAACTTGAATTTTAATAGAGTTATAATCAATTCAATACCCGATCCCTCAGATCCGCGCCTTTCTTCCCGTAGCGGCGGGGCGGTCGAGGATGCCGCATTTGATGCCGCAGAGCAGTTTCTTCGAATTATTTCCGTGCAACAGCCTGAAAGTATAACTGCATCTATCCGGTTTCAGTTTGACCCTTCCAAGACATGGCAGAACCGAACAAACATAGAGTTAGCATTATGCTCTAATTCCATGGGTAATAAGCAGTTGAAGGATTTACTTTTTAGCGGGCCATTTGCCGGGTTATTCGAATTTAAAGAAACCGATTCCGGGGAAAAGACAACTTCCGAAGCCTCTGATAACGATTACCATGGTTTTAGCACCGTTTGTGATATTATTCGGCGGGAAGAGTCTCTTATTGCAGGAGAAGAGCGGCGGGAAGAACTCGGTAATGACTTGATACCTGAAATCTATTACAGCATCTATCCATTTAAGGCAAGGGAAGAGAATAACTGGTTGCTGGCAGATCGACTGCTGGACAGGCTCACAGGAAAGTGTATGATAGAAATTATGGTACAGCCGATTGATATGACCGAACAACGCTATCAGCATATCAGTTATCTAAATGACCTGATTAGAATTAACCGCTCATTCGGGCTCGATTTTGATGACGGGGTGGAGGTTGCCCGTGAACTACAAATGAATAGTATGAGCTCAGATGATAGTGACCCTATTGCAAATGAGATGGTCAGAGAGCACGAAAAAATACAGAATCTTCTCAGAAAAAGGCAGCTAAGTTTCTCGATACGCTGCTGGAGTGAAAAAGCAGATGATTGTCCGGTACTTGCAGCAACTGTAGCAGAAAGCTGCTTTGAAGAGGGGAATTATCATCTGGAATTTTTTAACAAGGCTGATCCGGTACTTCAAAAGTATATTGAAACATCTGCAAGCATGAAAGTTGAACAGGATGATTCAATCGGAATGGATAAAGCGTTCATCAACAAAAAAGTCTGGAAAACCCTTTTTGAAACATACGAAGGGACTAGTATTGGACAGAATTTATTACATATTACGTCTTGCCTCTCTCATACAGCATCTGTAGAAGAACTATGTTCAGTCTTCAGGCTCCCTGTTTCTTATCCATATACGTCGCCCCGAACATTCCGCAAAAATACCGATCCTGCTGTTAAGCAAAATTCAGAGTCTGAAAAATTCAAAAAAATATCAGTTTTGATTGGTGATGATTTTGATATGGGAATAAACATCTTCCGCAAATACGAAAAGAAATTAGATGGTGTTTTTCAATCTGAGAATAATCGGTTTCCCGAAATTCGTTTGGACACACAATTACTTAAAAAGCATATGTTTATTTCGGGCGTGCCGGGAAGCGGTAAAACAACCGCTCTGTTTAATATCCTAGTTCAGCTTGGTAGGTTAGAAGATAAAGTCCCGTTCTTGGTGATTGAACCCGCTAAAACAGAGTACAGAACACTTAAAGCGCTCGAGGTTCATCCTGATAAACGTGTAAAGAAACTGGCCAAAGAACTGAAAGTGTTCACGATCGGCAATGAACGTGTTTCACCATTCAGGTTTAACCCTTTGGCCCATCCGGAGGAAATCAGCCGAGATACGCATATTGATGCAGTAATAGCCTGTTTTAAAGCCGCCATGCCTATGTATGGCCCGATGGAAGGGCTGCTTGCAGAGGCATTAGAATATTCGTACGATCATGTCCCCGAGGGAGAAAAGTTTCCCAGGTTAGCAGATGTTCTTCAGGCATCACGGGATATTATAGACCAAAAAGGATACCAGGGGGAGTTCGTAAGTAATATAAAAGCGGCTCTTGACGTACGCCTCGGTCTGCTTGTGCGGCGCAGCCTTGGAAAGGTGTTTGACTGTGATGTTGGCATGCCTTCCGGTAAAGAACTATTTGAGAAAAACGTAGTGCTGGAGATGGATGCCATCACAAGGGATCACGCAAGTTTGATGTCGTTGTTTGTTTTAACGGCTATGCGGGAACATATTCAGGTAACTCGTAAATCAGGTGATCGGTTGAAGCATGTAACGGTAGTGGAAGAAGCACATAATATTGTTGGAAATTCAGGTCCTGCGATAGCGAGTGAAGATGCACCTGACTCAAAAGCTTTTGCAGCTGAATATATATCGAGTATGCTGGCGGAAATGAGAGCGCTTGGTGAGGGGATTATTATAGCAGATCAGCTTCCGTCAGCAGTGGCGCCGGAAGTACTAAAGAATACCGGTACCAAACTGTCATACCGTATGGTAGCTAACGATGACCGTGAAACCATCGGGGGCACAATGCTGCTGGATAAAACCGGAATCCAGGATATGGCCCGCTTACAGCCCGGAGAAGCATTTTATTTTACGGAAGGCCTGTTCCGCCCAAGAAAAGTTAAAACTCTCGAATCTCATATTTATTTGTCATTTGGGCAGCCACCTGATTCAAAGGGTAAAATTGAACTTCCCCAGCCTCCGGATGCAAATGGTTTAATTGATCTCATTCAAAACCAATTATGGTATAATGAAAGTAAAAAGCATATTGTAAAAAAGAAGCTTTCTGATATTTTGTATCTAATAAAACAATTAACGGGTATTCGGGATGTACTTTTTAATTTGGTACAGAATGAACCGGATTATTATCTCGAAAGGATGAAAGCTCAATTGAAAGAATCAATGGATGTCAGGAAAAAACTTGAAATGATTTTTAGAGAAATGGATCAGATAACCATTGATAATCGAAGTAATGATATTGTTAAGCAACGGAAAGAGCTCAGAAGCTCGTATGAAATTTTGGTGGGTAGTTTTGAGAAGTTTTTAGAATATGTAGATTTAAAGGAGCAATAATTTTTTCACATTACCCTATTAATTCAGTCACACTTTTTATAATTAATCAATAAGGAGTTCAGTTATGGCAAGAAAAAGCAGAAATGAAACCAACATAGAGACACAGGAAGGAAAGCGGGGATATGACGAACAAGCGGAAAAGCAGGCATTAACCGTAAAAGATAACGATATAGCGGCAGAAACTGCTTCACAGCTTAAGGGGGGTACATCAGATGTCCATCAGCAATTGCAACATACAGCATCGAATATAGATGGAATACTTAATCAAAAGATTGATGTTCAAAAAACCGAAATGAGGAAAAAAACAGAAGCCGGTAAAGTAATAGAGGATGAAACCGCTGAAGCGTCAGACCATTCCAAAGCTGATGCTGAGCTTCAGCAAAGGAGAAGCTCTAAAATTGATGACAGCAAGACACGGGCTGAACTTGAAAAAGGGGCATCAGAAAGTTCAAAAGATGCTCAGTTTTTAGATAATGAGAAGAACCAAAAAGAGACTGACAGAAAAGGTGCTGAAGAAACCACAAAGCAACAGGAAAGTGAAGTAAATAATAAAAAAGTCAACGTTTCGTGATATTACCTATGTTAATTATTTTAAATAAGCAGAAAGTATTATGCAGAATAATCTCAAATAATCTATGAAATAATGATAAGTAATTACGATAATGTCTTAGAAAAAATAAATTAAAATGAAAAACATTTTTTGTTACCGATTCACCTTGACATAAATTTTCCATTTAATCATAATGAATTCAATCATGGCAAAAAAAAACTCATATAAAATTAGAACCGAAACTCAGAAAGGAAATCAAAAATTTAAGGAGCAAACGGAAAAGCAAACATTACCCGTAGAATCAGGTAAGCTTGATGTTCACCAGCAATTGAAACAGGCAGCATCAAAAATTGATGAAATACTAAATCAAAAAGTTAAAACTCAAAAAGTCGAGATGGGGAAAAAAGCTGAAGTCGGCAAGAAACCGGTGGCTCAACCGCCACGCATAACAGGCGGTGAAAAAACCACAAAGCAACAGGAAAGTAAAGTGAAAGGCACTAAAGTTAACGTTTCATGATTATTTAAGTTCAAATTTTATAGACAATCATGCTCAATAAAAACCAAATAAGGCCGGCAATAAATCGACTCCAAAAAGCTATTCAGAACTGCTCTGAACGTATCAGGAAAGCGGAAAATATAGATTCACAATCCCTGGAAGCAGAAGAGAAGGAAGCATTTGTTACTGACATTAAAAATGCAAAAGAGGAACTGACAAATGCCGAGCGGGAAGCAAGTGACATTCTCTCGAAGATTAAAACGGCCCTAAGGGATACTGTGAACAGTATTCGTGCTCTTCAAAACTCTTCTCAAATTCAGGATAGAAGCGTTGCCGGAAACTTGCGTTCAGTAGAACGACGTCTTAGAAACGAACAAGTTCAGCTAAAAGCCTGGGCAGATGAAATAGAGGGACTTTTGCGTTCAGCCAATGAAACGCACAGAGATGGGCAAAAAAAACTGGAAGATGTCAATGGGCGGAAACGCTCATACACACCTATATTTTATGATTGGGAGAAGATGAATCGTAATTATTATGACGGATTTTCTTTAACAGGAATTCAGCCTCGGTCATTAAACGACTCGATCCGTATTGCTCTGAATAATTCTTATGGAGGTTCAGCTGTATCGCTGGAGGCCAGGCTAAGGGCTTCCTATCCATCTATTGATGACCAACTGTCCCGTTATCAATCATATCGTAATAATTTAATTTCACAGCCATCAAACCTCCAAGGTTTAAACAATTACTCACCCCCCCCAACTTCAGCCTATAATCACTCAGAGTATGTACCGCCAGCCACGCTAACCGGCCTTAATGTTCAAAATAATTACGGGCATAACATGGGGGCATTTAATTCAAAAAATGAGATTGTGGACAGTTTTGGTGGAATCAATGGCATGGTTGACACTACATCACAGGAAGGGCCTACATTTATGGACTCAAAAGGTGCCAAACAGGGGAACGTACTTGCTGATGGCTCCATCACAAACAGTTATGGAGTTAAGGTTGGCACGATTCAAGGATATCCGCCTCCAAGTATTAATTCGGTAAACAACTCCATATCATCCGGATTATCATCGTCCATCAATGCTATCGGAGGTAATCATCTTGGGCCGGGTACTTATGGAGGGTCTTATGGCGGGATGTCAACGGGATACAATAGTTACGGCGGCTCGCACGGTTCATATACAATAGGGACAGGCCAATACGGAGGTTCTCATGGTGGTTTCTGAATCATCAAAAAAAGATGAACAGATATACCTGGGTACAGGGGGAGGTTCTCCCCGGCTTTTCTCTTGTGATAATTCCGGCAATGTTTCTGAAACTGTTTTTTCTTCAGATCGGGAGGAACATGAAAAAGCAAAAAAAGATCTTTTCCTTAAAGAAGTACAAAAAATATATTCACTCTCATTATCTCCGGGTAGAAATCGATTAGCGTGCGGGTCGCATAATTATAACTTTGGACAAGTGTTGGTTTTAGATTTGCCTTCCTCCGGCTCTGAAAAACTGTCAATAGTTTCAAAATGGAATCAGCAATTTCCGGTCACATCCATTGCAATGGTAAATGATGAAACGGTCATCTCGGGCTCTTCAAGTGGAATGATTTATTTGTATGATATAAATGACAAGAAATGGAGAAAAGCCGAGAGCAAAGTAAGTGATGGATACATACTATCGATAAGCCCGCTTAACAACGACAAATTTATTACTCTTGGACAGGATCAGAAAATCAGTGTGTTTTCAATATCGGATTTAAATAAACCGTTGAAGCAGTACACTCATGATAAAGATGTGCAAAAAACATACTGGGTTAGTGTTGACTACATTACGGAATTGAACAGGTTGTTGGTACATTTTCCATCAGGCGACATCTGTTTTCTCGAAATGGATGGAGATTTTTCTCTCAAAGAAGATCAAATTGTAAGTTCCAATGTACTTTTTTCAGCGTTATGCGGAAATAACCTAATCCTATATGATGAAGCGACAAACTCTTTAAAAAAAATTACACTGCCTAACCTGGATGAGGAATCCGAAGTAAAACTTCCTGCAAGGCCAAAACAGATTTACCCGGTTGACTTTAACAGGTTTATCGTTAATTACGATGATATTTCTCCTGAAATAAGAGAAGCAGAAACACTTGAAAAAATAGCTGACATTCAGGTAGAAAACTTACGGTCAGTTGCCTCGACACCAAGACAAATACAGCTGCATCAATATAGCAGGGAAGAAAATGAGAAGAAAAACCGGCTAATTAAAGAGGCTAAAGAACTTCTGAAACAAGACAATCCTGAAAGAATGAGGGCACAAGCTGAAAAGCTGAACAAAGCAGGATTGTCAGCAGAGGCGTCTATCCTATTTGCGGAATGGTGTAAAATTTATAACAAGCCTTTATGGGAGCTGAAAATAAGAAAAGAGTTTTGTGACTCTCTCCCACCCGCAGAAGAGAATGCTATCCAATTTATCCATCTGGCAGCACTGCTTGAACGGTTAAATGAACCTGTTTTGGAACTTATTTATTATCAAAAAGCAAAAGAATCGGGTGCTGAGCACGAATTGATAGATGAAAAAATGAAAATGCTTCAACGGATTGTTGAACAGCGGGACATTGATGAAAAAACAGCGTTGATGTTTGAAAATGGAATTGCACTTGTCCAAGAGATAGATAAAAAAAGTGCATTAGGAGAAGTTATCAAACATCCGATACTGTATGCGATCTCTGAGGAACTATCGACCGGCTTGATAAAAAATAATATTGAGATGGAAAAATTTTTTGGGAGTTTAACCGACCATAATTGGTCAAGAAAGGAAGCCAACGTATTAAATATGGGATTTGAAAAGGGTGAAATCGTAATGCTCTATGGGGAAAAAGCCGCATCTCCAAAATTTCAACTCCCAAATCATCCGGCTGTCATAATCACTGTTGATTCGGAGGGAAATATATATTTCAAAAAATCAATAATGATAGAACCACCTGAACAAGGCTTGAACCGGCAGACTGCAGAAAGAATAGTAAAATTGAGTTCTGATTTGAGTGAAAATAAAAAAAAGATTCTGTTTCAGACACCAGTTAAAAAACTGAATCTCTACAAAAGAAAATTAAAAGCAAACAGATCAAAAAGGCATTAAGTGATTATTGATTTTGTATAGAGTATTCAACCAAAAATTATTCTATAAAAATGAATTCTAAGATTTGCAAGAGTTGTCAATCTCCAGCCGATGAAGAGACAAGATTCTGTGCCGATTGCGGTGCATTTTTGCTAAATTCGTGTTCATGTGGATATCAATTATCCGGATCTGAATCATTTTGCCCGCAGTGCGGCAATGTAACGGAAACATCGGCTCATCGTAATGTGAAACCGGATTCAGGAATTTTACCGGGCCTATCTGTAGAACCGGAAGCGCCTAATGGCAGGCAGGCTGATGCACGTCTGCCCGAATTTACCGCTGGTGAGGAGTTGCTTGACCAGTACCAGGTGATCGAGAAAATAGGAAGTGGAGGCAAAGGCGTGGTTTACCGGGTATTGCACCTTGCCCTCAATGAGGAGATGGCCATAAAAGCAGTAGGAAGTTTTGATTCTATTGATAGCCTATTGGAAGAATACCGCGATGAATATAAAGCCCAGGTTGGTATTCGCCATGAGCATATACTTCATGTTGAGGCGCCTGTAAAGCTGACAAAGAACAATGTGAACTATCTTCTTTTGCCTATGGAGCTGGCCAGGGAAAGCTTTGCTGACTGGCTGCACCGCCACCCGTTAGAGGATGAACAACGCCTGGAAAAAGGCCTGGAGCTGTTTCGTCAGGTGTGCCTTGGCGTTCAAGCGATCCATGAGAAAGGACTTGCCCATCTGGACCTTAAGCCTCACAACTTACTGATAACCGGCAACGAAGAGAATCCCATTCTGAAAGTAACTGATTTTGGCTTGTCGCGTTCGATGAGCCAACAGGATCAGCGCAGCAGCCTGTATGGCGACGGTATTGGGACTCCTGCCTATATGGCTCCGGAGCAGATCCTGGCGGCGCGGTGGAAAGACGTTGGAAAAGAGGCCGATATCTATGCCTTAGGGATGATTCTCTATGAGCTCCTTGATGGCGATCTTCCATACAGCGGAAGTGCGGAGCAGATCAAGAAGAAAAAACGGGATGCGAGCATCAAGATCAGCACTCCCGACGGCCCGGATCACCTGGTAAAAGCAGTGATGGCTTGCCTGGTACGCGAGAAGCCAGAGAGGCTATCTGATGCTAAAACGTTGTTGAATTCAATAGAAGGAACCAAAGAGGAAAGCACATCAAAAACGACTCGTGAACATAGCCGGGCGAACACCTATTATGATGATGATTACAAAGCGTGGTTGCGGGATAAAATTGAACAAAGCCAGATATATTTCGATGGTTTCCTGATTCAGCATAACGATGTGCTGTCTCTTTTTGACCAGAATCTTTTCTCACATACTGTGTTTGAGGAAGGCAAGAGACATCTCCAGGTAAGACAAAAAGACCTGTTGCATGATCCACTCCCCGAGGCTGTACATGAGATCTTTTCAGAATTGGATGAAGAAATAAAGGAAAAAGACGAACAATATTACCTGTTTCTTTATGCCAATGGCGAAAAAGAGAAAGCGAAATATGAATTAGACAAGTCAAGTTCACAAGCAGGCCTAAACGATCACTTCCTGACATTTTCCAAAGCGTACGCCGTATTGTTTGATAATCAAGATACAGCCACTTTAATCATAAAAGAGTTGGAAAGAAATAAGGTTAAGGCTGAAGATAGTTCATTCTGGAGAGAATGCGCAGAAATCTGGAAAGAGGTTCTTGATGACGAACGTGAGGCACGGCGATGTCTGGAAAAAGCCGAAAGGAAGGCTGAGTATTCTCATCACTGGACCGATTGTGCAAGGGGCTGGAAAAAGATTTTTAATGATGATCGTGAGGCACGGCGGTGTTTGCAACAAGCCGTAAGCAAGGCTGAGTTTACCGAATACAGGATAATCTGCGCTGAGGCCTGGAAAGAGATTTTTGATGATGATCGTGAAGCACGGAGGCATCTACAACAAGCCGAAAGCAAAGCTGAGGATTCTTATGATTGGAGAGAGTGTGCAAGGGCCTGGGAAACAATTTTTGATGATGAACATGAGGCAGAACGATGCGTAGAAAAAGCAAATAGTTTCCCACCTCCTGTACCACCACCACCTCAAGGAATAATTGTGAAATCAATAATTTGCGGTACTTTTTATGAAGCTCCTTTACCTGATTCAGATCCATTTGTTAAGGTGGGCGATCAGGTTAAAGAGGGAGAAACCCTCTGCATTGTTGAAACGATGGGAGTCATGAATGAGATTGTGGTTGAATTTTCCGGAATTGTAAAGCAAAAGCTTGTTGAAAATGGAACAGATGTAGATTTCGACCAACCATTATTTGTCATCGAAAAAGATGAAATTAGTTTCCCACCTCCTACACCACCACTTCCACCTCCACCACTTAAAAAAGTTGTAAAATCAGCAAGGATAGACACCTTCCATACTCAAGTAAAAAAAGTACTCATAGTTGAAGATGATTTAGTACTGAATCTTCTCTATTTGAGTTACATGGAGAAGCTTGGCTTTGAAACGGAAGGAGAGCTTGATTATGGAAAAACTGCTATTGAGACAGCCAAAGTAGTAAATCCCGACCTTATACTGATGGATATATCCCTCGAAGGAGATATGGACGGCATTGAAGCGATGCTCGAAATTCGAAAGTTCTCATCTGTACCAGTCGTTTACATCACAGGAAACTCTGACCGAGCTCAACAGGAACGTGCAGAAGCCACAGATTATACAGACTATCTCATCAAACCCGTTGAATTTGATGAGTTGAAAGCGTGCCTTCTAAAAGCAAATATTATTCAAAAATAGTAAACCGGTTTTTGAAGCGTCATATGAATTAGCAAGAATTTAGTTTTATAAGTCATATTATTTAATCTGTACAACAAAAACTTTGTTTTAGATAACTACAGATAACCGGCCGTTCATTACTGTAAGTAAACTGTATTTTACCTGAAACATAATTGTTTTGAATTTTATTGCAGCCAAAGAACTGATTTTATATGAATAAGAATGTGCTTGAACTTAACGGCCTCTGTGTTGACTATGGAGAGTTGCGTGCGGTAAAATTGTTAGACATAAAGATCAACAGAGGTGAACGATTTTGCCTGGTTGG
>PWLE01000026.1 GCA_003559495.1 Mollicutes bacterium | reverse complement strand
ATGAAGGTGAAGAATATGAAGAATTAGGAGTAGAGGCTTATGATGGACGTGGCCATGACATATCAAAAAATGTAACAATTGAAGGTGAAGTAGATCCGGAAGAAGAAGGAACATATTTGTTATATTATTCAGTGGTTGATCGTTATGGAAATGAATCAAGGCGCTTATTGCGAATGGTTATCGTTGGTGATATCGCTTTTGATGAAAATCGGCAACCAAAAAGAACAGCGGATGAAGATTTAAAAAATATTATTAGAATGGAAATAGAAAAACACCAAGATGCCTTAACACAATTCGATGAAGAAGATGAGAGCGATTGTGCAAAGGTAGATTATTTGATTCCTTATATACATAAACATTTTCCCGATGGTAATTATCCAGATCGAACAATATTAAGACCGACGATTAGAGATCTCTTAAACGAGGATGATGAAGATTATTTAAGTGCAACTGATGTGGAAGCATTAAATAATATTGTTGAAGAGGTAATTGTTGCGCATGAAGAAACGATTGCTGATTTTGAAGGCGATTCTTGTTCTTTGCTTGATTATTTAGAAGAATATGTTTATGAATATTATGATGAAAGAAATCAGCCAACTGCAAATGCAGTTCGGTCGACAATTGAAAAAAAGTTAGGAGGTTAAGAATAATGAATAAAGTATTTGTTGTATTGTTGATGGGTTTGTTAGTTACAGGTTGTTTTGGTAATGATGAAGAAAATGACGTAACAAATGATAATGATGAAGTTCAACAAGAAGAAAGAGAAGAATTAAGCGAAGAGGAAATTGCTGTTATTGTTCGAAGAGTAATTGAAGATAATGAAGAAGAATTAGCAGAATATGAAGAAGATCGTCGTACCTTGGAGGGACAAATATTCCGTCTTGTTCGAAGAGAAGAACGATTAGCATCGCCACCACACATAGTACGTGAAGTTATTTCGCAAGTAGTTGATGAAATATATTAAGTAGCAGATTTGCTGCTTTTTTTTTAATTAGTTATGTGTGTTATAATAAATTTGGTGAGAAATATATGACTGCTGAGGTTTTATTAGAAGTAAAACATATGTGTTTAGATCGCACTTTTGCTTATGCAGTTCCATCTGAATTAGCAAAAGATGTTTTGGTTGGTAAAAGAGTGAAAGTGGCCTTTGGCAAGAAAAAAGTAGAAGGATTTGTTATGAGCATCGCTCATAATAAAAAATATGATTTTGCTTTGAAAAATATTTTGGAAGTTGTCGATGAAGATGTTGTTTTAAATCAAGAATTGTTAAAATTAGGGGAATATATGAAACAAAAAACTTTGTCGCCTTTAATTTACTGTTATCAAACAATGCTTCCTAAAGGTGTAAAAGCAGCTGTTAAATATAAAATTGCTAATAAAAAAGAAAAATATTTGCAAATTAATCGTCGTAAAAAGCGTAAAAATGTGAGTGAAAAAGGAACTCAGGTTTTAGCATTATTTGATGAAAAAAAGGAAATTCCAAAAAAGGAAGCGACTAATATATCTGCATCTGCCGTAAGTACTTTGTTAAAAAATGGTTTGCTAAAGGAAATAGAAAAAGAAGTTAGGGAAGAAAATGATTTTTCAACTATTAATTCGGCATATCATCTAACTGATGAGCAAAAAAAGTGTATTTCTTTAATTATGGCGCGCGCTGAACAGTTTCATCCCTTTTTATTGCACGGGACTACTGGTTCAGGAAAGACAGAAGTTTATTTACAAATTATTGAAAAAATTTTGCAAAATGATAAGCAAATAATTATGTTGGTACCAGAGATAAGTTTAACACCGCAAATTGTACAATTATTTCGGGAAAGATTTGGTAATAATTTAGCGGTTTTTCATAGTGGCTTAACGGATTTGGAAAAATATCGTGAATATTTAAAAATTAAACATGGTAAAGTAAAAATTGTGGTTGGTGCCAGAAGTGCCATTTTTGTTCCTTTTGATAATATTGGTGCTATTATTGTTGATGAAGAACATGCGCAGACATATAAACAAGAAAATACTCCCAAATATAATACCATTGATATTGCTATTTGGCGGGCGCAGTATCATAAATGTCCTTTAATTTTAGCTAGTGCAACTCCTAGTATTGAAAGTTATACTCGTGCTCAAATGGATATTTATTCATTGTTAGAGATGAAAAAGCCGATTAATAATTTGCAAAAAGATATCGCAATTATTGATATGAAAGATGAAATGAAGCAAGGTAATCGATATGTATCTGATGCTTTAATGAAAAAGATAAAAGATCGTATTAAAAAAGGTGAGCAAGTAATGCTTTTTTTGAATCGACGGGGCTATACAACAACGGTTGTTTGTCGTGATTGTGGTGAAGTTGTGAAATGTCCTAATTGTGAAATATCATTAACTTATCATAAAGTTAGTAAGGCATTAAAATGTCATTATTGTCACTATGAAAACAACTTACGTGTGAAGTGTCAAAAATGTGGTGGCGAATATCGTCATTTTGGTTTAGGTACGCAAAAATTAATGGAGGAAATAACTAAAAAAATTGATGCCAAAGTGGTTCGGATGGATGCTGATGCAACAAAAAAACGGGGCAGTCATCAACAAATTATTAATGATTTTATTGCGCATAAATATGATATATTAATCGGCACACAAATGATTGCTAAAGGTTTAGATTTTGCTAATGTAACTTTAGTAGGGGTTATTAGTGGTGATGCTGGTTTAAATGCTCCTGATTTTCGTAGTGCTGAGCGCACTTTTCAATTAATTAATCAAGTAGCAGGGCGTAGTGGTAGATTAAATAAAAAAGGATGCGTGGTGGTGCAATGTTTTAATCCAGAACATTATAGTATTCGTTATGCTTGTCCCCGTTGTGGTGGGCAAGGAAAAACTTTTGCCAAAACATGTAATAAATGTAATGGCAGTGGCAAAACAAGAATACAAAAAAAAGTAGAAATAAAAATCCCAGCCGGCGTTGATGCTTGCAATCAATTACGAATGAGTGGCTTAGGTGATGTTGGTATTAATAACGGTCCTAATGGGGATTTATATATTGAATTTTTAGTCGCCCCACACTCTTTATTTAAAAGGGAAGGAAATGATATATTTTTAGAATTACCAATTACTATTTCCGAAGCAGCACTAGGTGCCAAAAAAGAAGTACCAACCTTAGAAGGAAGTGTGAAATTAACAATTCCATCTGGTAGCCAATCAGGTGATAAGCATCGTTTAAAAAATAAAGGAGTTAAATCAGTTAATTCATACGGAAAAGGTGATATGTATGTAATATTGAAGATTATAGTTCCGAAAAAACTTAATAAGGAAGAAAAAAGAATTTTACAAAACCTAGCAAAAGTTGAAGAAAAAAAAACACCTGATTTTGAAAAAATAAAAAAATATTTATAAAAGATTATAGATTTTCTATCTATAGTTTTTTTAACAAAATCTTTATTTGCAAAAAAAGGAAGAGCAAAAAAACTAAAAAATTTTTAATTTTAATTGTATTGAGGAATCGTTATTAAATAT
>PWLE01000002.1 GCA_003559495.1 Mollicutes bacterium | reverse complement strand
TTTCCAAAACACTTGATGAACATCGAAGAAAGCCTTTCGAAGAAAATTTTGATCTCAGTTGTTATTAGATAAAGTAACTGTTCAAGCTCGGGAAAAAAATATTCCAATTATGCAAAAAGAAGCATTGTTGTATTTAAAAAAATTATTAAAAAAAGAAAAAATCAAAACGATTTTAGAAATTGGTACTGGAATTGGTTATTCTACTATTAATATGGCATTAGTTAATGATAATATTAAAATTACTAGTATTGAAAAAGATAAGGAACGTTATCAGATGGCATGCGATAATGTAAAAAAGCAGTTATTAACAAATCGCATTCAATTAATTTTGGGTGATGCTAAAGAAATAGATTTAACAGAGAAGTTTGATTTAATTCTAATTGATGCTGCTAAAAGTAGCAATAAATATTTTTTTGAAAAATTTCAATATAATTTAAATAAAAAAGGTTTAATAATAACTGATAATGTTAATTTTTATAATTTAATTAATGAAAAAATAACTAATCGCAATTTAAAACAGCTAGTTAATAAAATAAAAAAATATCGGTTGTTTTTAGAACAACACGAACACTTTAAAACATCTTTTATTGATGTCGGTGATGGGCTGAGCGTCTCAAAGCGAAGGAGCGATTTATGAAATTATTGCTTCAAGGAGATAATTATCAACAAATGGTTGATAATCAAGTTTTTTTAGACGGTTTTATAATAGGCATTGATAACTTAAGCATCAATGTTTCTTTTATGTGTGCGGCAGATGAAATTAAATCATTTTTAAAAAAATTTCCTGATAAAGAAGTTTTTGTTATTTTAAATAAAAACTATCAAAACGATGATTTGATGTATTTAGAAAAAACGTTATTACAATTAAGTGAAGTAAGAGTCGCCGGCGTTTTATTTTATGACTTGGCGGTTGTTTATTTAAATAAAACATTAAATTTAAATCTTAATTTAATTTGGCATGCAGAGCATTTTACAACTAATCACTTTACTTATTCAGTTTATAATAATTATCAAGTAGTGGGGATGGTTTTATCATTAGATATGCATTTTTCGGAAATAAAACAAATTAGCGAAAAAATAAAAGGAATAACAATGTTACCTATTTTTGGCCATTATCCTATTTTTAATTCTATTCGGCGTTTAGGAAAAAATTATTTTTCTTTTTTTGAATTAGAAAAAAGTCTAAATGACTTGTTTTTACAAGTAGATGATTTTAAGTTGCCGATAATTGATAATAAAAAAGGAACAGCGATTTACCATCCTTATTTAGTGGATGGTAGTAAGATAATAAAGCAATTAGATGAAATTGATTATGGTATTATTAATGGTTATCAAGTAGAAGATAAAAAGTTAATGAAAGTGATAAAAAAAATATTTAATCGGCAATCACTAAGTGGTGTAATAAACGATTTATCAGAAAATATATTTTATCAACAAACAACTTATCGAATTAAAGGTGATGATTTATGAAAAAACCAGAATTATTAGCGCCTGCTGGTGATTTTGAGAAAGCTCAATGGGCGTTTTTATATGGTGCTGATGCAATTTATTTAGCAGGACCTAGTTTTGGGCTGCGCGCTAATGCTCCTAATTTATCGCTATTAGAAATTAAAAAAATTGTGCAAATAGCGAAGCAAAATAATAAAAAAGTTTATGTCACGGTTAATATTGTGCTTCATAATCAAGAGGCGGAAAAATTATTAGCTTATTTAAAAAAGTTAGAAAAATTACAAATAGATGCGATTATTGTTAGTGATTTATACGCCCTTCAATTAGCAAAAAAACATACTAAATTAAAAGTGTTTATTTCTACTCAAACTTCAATTATGAATTATCAAGCAATACTATTTTTAGAACAAATAGGTGCTGATCGTATTATTTTAGCAAGAGAACTAGCAAAAGACGATATTAAATTAATAAAAGAGAAAACCAATGTTGAATTAGAGACTTTTATTCATGGCGCGATGTGTGCTTCTGTTAGTGGGCGCTGCGTGCTTTCTAATTATTTATCAAATCGCGATGCCAATCGTGGCGGGTGTAGTCAGGTTTGTCGCTGGAATTTTACTTTATATCAAGATAATAGAAAAATTAGTGATAATTTTGCTTTTTTCATCAAAGATTTAATAATGGCTTCCCATATTAAAGAATTAATGAATATGGCGATTGATTCTTTTAAAATTGAAGGAAGAATGCGTTCTATTTATTATATTGCAGTTGTTGTTTCTATTTATCGACAGATAATTGATGGTTATTATCTAAATGATAATTATCAACTTAACAAAAATGATTATCTACGTTTGCAAAAAGTGGCAAATCGGCACGCTTGTTCACAATTTTTTGCTGATAATGATAATGCTAATTATCATTACTATAATAATGAGGAAGTTTCTAATCAAGATTTTTTAGGAATTGTCATTGGCAGGAAGGATAATTTAATTTATGTAGAACAAAGAAATCGTTTTCATGTTAATGATCAAGTTAGCATTTTCGGGCCTAATACAAAAGAAAAAGAATATACTATTTATAAAATATATGATGAAAAAGGCGGTTTAATTTCTGCCGCGGCTCATCCAAAACAAAGGGTTTATTTAGATATTAATGCGGTGGTTGAAAAAAATAGCATTATTCATAAATTGATTTGACAAAAAAAGAAACTTATAGTATCATTTGGAAAGCCCATTTTTAGAAAGACAAAAAGAGAGGTGAAAAAAATGACAACAGAAGAGAAGGTTTTTTTAACACAAGAAGGGTTAGAAAAATTGCAAAATGAATTAGAATATTTAAAAATTACTAAGCGGCCGGAAGTCGTAAATAACTTAAAAGAAGCCAAATCTTTAGGTGATTTAAGTGAGAATGCCGAATATGATTCAGCACGTAGTGAACAAGCTGAAATTGAAGGTCGTATTTTGGAAATTGAAAAGATTTTAAATAATTATGCGCTCGTTAAAGAAGGCGATGGTCGTAAAGTTAGTGTTGGTAGTAAAGTTCGGATTTTATACGTTGATAATAATGAGGAAGAAGTTTACACAATTGTGGGCAAAGCAGAAGCTAATCCTTTTGATAATAAAATTTCTAATGAATCTGATTTAGCGAAAGCTTTAATTGGTGCTAAAAAAGGCCAAAAAGTTAAAGTTAATAGTTCATCAGGAAAATATGAAATTAAAGTATTAGAAATTATAAAATAACATAATTTTATGTTATTTTTAAATTGTTTCATGGGTTGCTAAAAAAAAAATAATATTATATACTAGGAAAAGATGAGGAGGATTTATGTCGAAAAAAAATATTAAAGAAGTTGATGTTCGAATTGAAGGAAAAGAGTGGGAAGAAGCACTTGATAAGGTTTTCGAACAAGAAAATGAAAAGAAAACGATTGATGGTTTTCGCAAAGGAAAGGCACCAAAGGATGTTTACTTGAAAAAATTTGGTGTTGGTTCATTATTAGGACCAGCGGCGGAATTAAAGTTTGAAGATGCTTATCGAAAAATGATTGATGAAAATAAGGATTTAGAAATTGTTGCTCGACCGCAAGGAAATGTTATTAAACTAGAAGAAAGTGGTGTTGAATATCGTTTTTCACTGCCATT